>NZ_DGVO01000040.1:34070-88816 GCF_002394995.1 Bifidobacterium sp. UBA4282 | reverse complement strand
ACCATGGCGATGTCGCGATCCTTCGGCTGCATGGTGGTGACATCCTTGCCACCGATGAGGATGCGGCCCTTGTTGACCTCTTCCAGACCAGCGAGCATGCGCAGGGTGGTGGACTTACCGCAGCCAGAGGGGCCGACCAGCACGAGGAACTCGCCGTCCTTGATATCCAGATTCAGATCATCCACCGAAGGCTTATCGTTGCCCGGGTAGATACGAGTGACATGGTCAAATACGACTTCTGCCATGATATGTTCATCCTTTCAGAGGCAGGTACGTGCCTCACGATCCGTTGTGGAAGGTGGTTGTGCGTCCGCTTACAGTGCCCGACAGCGGAAACCGTAGACTTCGGCGTTTACTTATCCGGTCCATTGAAGGTTCTCTTCTTTGAGCCACGCTCTACTATACACCAGTTCGTGTTAATGGCAAGGGTGGCGTTTCTCGGCGTGTTAACGCTCACAAACCCTTCACGAGGATCATGGCAGCGCAGGCACCCCGGCGCAATCACTGTGGCGCCCGCCCGCCCCATTCGTCATCGACCCCCGTTTGCCGTTGCGCGGATATGCACCGAATACGAGGCGTACGCCGACCGGCGAGAGGACGGTTAATGCCTGCGCGAATCGCATGATACCAACGGATATAACGTTTTAGCAACACGCCGATAAAACGTTGAAATCACCGGCTTTCCCGAGCACCCCTCCTGAATCCATTTATCATGGAACTACGCGGGCCACCGGCTCGCCAGGCTGTATTGCTAACCGATCGAAGATGACACGGCGGCAGCCGCCGTGCTTGGGCGCCGACATCTTTGCCCCCGAGCACACTCAGGTCGCATTGGGAGCGGCCTCAACAACAGGAAGGAAACCCCCATGGCAAGGCTCATTCTCGATTTGGACACCGGTGTCGACGACGCCCTCGCCATCGCCTACGCGCTGGGCAGCCCCGAGGTCGAGCTCATCGGCATCACCGGCACCTACGGCAACGTGCTGCTGGAACAGGGCGTGCGCAACGCGCTGGCCATCACCGAGCTGCTCGGCCACCCCGAGGTCAAGGTGTATAAAGGTATCCCGCATTCGGAAGCCACGGACGGCTTCGAGGTTCTGGAGATCTCCAAGTTCATCCACGGCAACAACGGAATCGGCGACGTGGACATCCCCGATTCCACGCGCGAGGCCGAAACCGAGCCCGCCGTCGACTTCATCATCGACGCGGTCAAGACCTACGGCAAGGACCTCATCTACGTGCCGACCGGCCCGATGACCAACATCGCCGCGGCCATCCGCAAGGCCCCCGAGATCAAGGACGAAATCGGCAAGATCGTGCTCATGGGCGGCGCCCTGACGGTGTGCGGCAACGTGAACTGCTGCGTGGAGGCGAACATCTCGCAGGATCCGGACGCCGCGGACTACCTGTTCCGCTCCGGCGCGCCGGCCACCATGGTCGGCCTCGACGTCACCCTGCAGACCCTGCTGACCTACAAGGAGACCCAGCAGTGGCGCGACCTGAACACCAAGGCCGGCAACTTCCTCGCCGACATGGCCGACTTCTACATCAAGGCCTACGAGACCACCTCGCCGCATCTGGGCGGCTGCGGCCTGCATGATCCGCTCGCCGTCGGCGTGGCCGTGGACCCGACGCTGGTCACCACGCTGCCGATCAACCTGCAGGTGGACGTCGAGGGCCCGACCCGCGGCCGCACCATCGGAGACAACACGCGCCTGAACGACCCGGTCAAGACCATGCAGGCGGCCGTCGGCGTGGATGTGCCGCGCTTCCTGAACGAATTCATGACCCGCATCACCGGACTCGCCCGCAACGCAGGCTGAATCGCATATGGCCGCCGCAGCGGCATAATACGTTGAGTCCAATCGACATTTGAACGTTATCGAAAGGATGCATACCATGGCTGACAACACCACTGTTGTCGAGCAGGACGTCGACGACGCCACCAACAGGATGGCGATTCGCGCGCTGATCCCCCTGCTCATCACCTTCGTCCTGGGCACGCTGTGCCTGCAGGGCTTCAACCTGGTCTTCCAGCAGGTCGGCGCCGACGTCGGCGCACCCGACCAGGCCTCGCTGATCACCGCTTTCCCGAGCCTGGTGCTCGGCATCGTCTGCTTCATCTACGGCTCGCTCGGCGATTTCGTCTCGCTGCGCAAGCTAGTCACCGTCGGCCTGATCGTACTGTTCGTCGGCTCCCTGTTCGGCTTCTTCGCCAACTACTTCCTGCCGGCGAACCTGTGGACGGTCATCATCGCCCGCGTGCTGCAGACCGCCGGCGAGCAGGTGGCAGGCTCCGCGTTCCTGGTGGTGGCCACCAAGTATCTGAAGAACTCGCTCAAGGTGATCTTCTTCGGCCTGTACACCGCCGCCTATCAGCTGTCCGCCTCGATCGGCGTGTTCGCTGCCGGCTTCCTGAGCACCATCAGCTGGCAGTTCCTGTTCCTGATTCCGGCGGTCACGATCCTCTTCCTGCCGATCCTGCTCAGGAACCTGCCTGACAGCAACGGCAGCGGCGACAAGATCGACACGGTCGGCTTCGTGATCTTCGGCGTGGCCACCGCGTTCCTGACGCTGTTCTTCTCCTACATGAGCTGGTGGATGATCGTCCTGGCCGCCGTGCTGTTCATCGGCTTCGGCGTGTACATCTCCAAGGCCAAGAACCCGTTCATCACCCCGGCGTTCTTCAAGAACACCCGTTGGCTCATGGCCATCTCGCTGATCGCGCTGTTCTACTTCACCAACTACGTGATCTCCCCGTTCTACAACGCCATCGGCGGCTCCCTGTACGGCATGAATTCCTCGCAGGTCTCCACCTATCTGGTGTGGGCGTTCGTGTGCGCCGCCATCGTCGGCACCTCGTCCGGCGTGATCATCGGCAAGATCGGACGTCAGGCCGGCGTCATCATCGCCGCCTGCCTGATCATGTGCGGTTTCGCCGGCGCCGCGTTCTGCGTGGACAAGGGCTTCATCTTCCTGACCCTATGCGCCTGCGTGCTGTACGCCGGTGTCGGCCTGCTGTACTCGCCGGTCGTCAGCACCGTGCTCGGCACGCTGACCACCGAGGAATCCGGTCGCGGCGTGGGCCTGAACGACCTGGTGATGAACGTCTCCCCGTCCATCGGCATCGCCATCTTCGGCAGCCTGCTGGCGGGCGTCCCGGCCGTCGATGAGACCGGCTCCGCGGCGACGCGCGCGGCCGCCGCCTCGGGATACTCGCAGCTGCTGCTCATCGCGGCGGGCGTCATCCTGCTCGGCCTGATCGTGTACCTCGTCTTCCGCAAGCACATCTACGGAACCAAGTAGCCGATCCGCGCACCCGGTGCCGGAGGCGGGCCCGCTCCCTCCGGCACCGGTCTCACCCCACCACCCCCACAATCAAGGAGCAAGCATGCACGACATCCTCGCGAAGCTCGACGACATCCATGGCGCCGTATCCGTCATCGGTTCCATGAACGCCGACTACACGGTCTCCACCGAACGCCTGCCCGAACCGGGCGAAACCGTCAACGGAGGCCCCCTGCAGGTGCTGCCGGGCGGCAAATCCGGCAACCAGGCGGCGGCCGCGGCCCGCATCGGCGCGAACGTCCGCATCTTCGGCGCCGTCGGCTCCGACGCCAACGCCGACTTCCTGCTGGGCAAGCTCACCGAAGCGGGCGTCGACACCCAGTACGTGCGCCACGTCCTCGGCCCCAGCGGCACCACCGTCATCGCCGTGGACGCCAACGGCGAGAACACCATCATCTACTCCCCCGGTTCCAACGCGCAGGTCACCGTGGAATACGTCGAGTCGATGAAGGACGCGATCACCGCCGCGCCGACGATCGGCCTGTGCCTGGAAAGCCCGATCGATACGGTCACCGCCGTGGCCCGCATGGGGCATGAGGCCGGCGCCACCGTGCTGCTGAACAACTCCCCGTTCACCACCGAACTGCCGCGCGAGCTGATCGAAGCCTCCGACATCCTGCTGGTCAACGAGCATGAGATGGCCCAGCTGCTCGACATCAGCGAGCCGGAGGACGACGACTGGGACGGCGTGGACTGGCACACCATCGCCGACAAGATGCACGAGTACGGGTTCCGCCAGGCCGTGATCACGCTCGGCGGCGACGGCTCCGTGGTCATCGACGGCGACGACATCCACCGTATTTCCCCCGTTCGCGTGCAGGCCCGCGATACCACCGGCTGCGGCGACTCGTTCATGGGCACGATCCTGGCCGGCCTCTCCTCCGGCATGACGCTGATGGACAGCGCGCAGCTCGCCTCCTACGTCTCCGCCTACGCCGCCACCAACTACGGCGCGCAGGCCTCCTACGGCACCGCGGCGCAGATCCGCGCGGCCTTCGCGTGACGCCACGCATCCGTCACCTTGGGGCGGCGATCCGTTGCGAACGGGTCGCCGCCCTCTCGCATCAACAGGGTCTTACCGCCAGCCTGCCTACCGTGTATGCTGTTTGATGGGTTGAGTGGCGAAGGAGGCGATGCGGTATGCGTCCTGTCCGAATCGGTGTGGTCGAGGACGATCCCGCCGCCTGTCAGGTCATCCTGGACTACCTCAACCGGTATCAGCGCGAACAGGGCGAGGAATTCGTCGTCTCCGCCTTCAATGACGGCGCGGCGCTGGTCAGTCACTACACACCCGTCTACGACATCCTGCTGATGGATATCGAAATGAAGCAGATGGACGGCATGGAGGCCGCCCGGCGCATACGCGAGCGCGACAGCGGCGTGGTCATCGTGTTCATCACCGCGGCGCCGCAATACGCCATCAGCGGATACGAGGTGCAGGCGCTGTCCTACCTGCTCAAACCGGTGCCGTGGTTCGCGTTCAGCCAGGAACTCAAACGGTCCATCGACATGGTGCGGCGTCATTCCAACGATTCGATGCTGGTGGAGACGGGTTCCAAACAGATCCGCGTGGACCTGACCGACATCGTCTACATCGAATCGATCCGGCACACCATCATCATCCACACGCTCAGCGGCAAGCTGTCCATCACCGGCACTTTGAAGGACCTGGAGGCGCGGCTGGCCGATCATGATTTCTTCCGGTCGAACTCCTGCTATCTGGTGAACCTACGATACGTGGCAGCCGTGGAGGATCAGGACTGCATCATGTCCAACGGCGAACGTCTGCGCATCAGCCGCCCCCGCAAGAAGGCGTTCCTGACCGCGCTGGCGGACTACATGGGCGGCGCGCGATGAGCGACACCATAATCAACGCGCTGCCCGACATCCCCCGGCTGTATACGGCCATCAGCGAGTGGTTGGGATGTCTGGTGTACGTCTGCGCGTTGTACCGGCGCGTACCGCTCTGGCGGACGATCCTGGCCGCTGCGCTGGGGCTGCCAACCCTGATCGGCCTGCAGTATCTGGCAGGCGCCATGCCGCTGACGTTCTGGGTCCTCGGCATGTGCCTGGCGGCGGTAGGCATGTTCGGCATCATCATGCTCGCCATCGGCACCGGCAAACGTGAGGGCCTGTACATCACGGCCCGTGCATTCATCCTGGGCGAACTCATCGCCTCATTGCACTGGCAGCTTGCCACATTCACCGAGCACGCGCTGGGCAGCCCGCCCACATGGTGGGAGAACATCATCCTGCTCGTTGTGACCTACGGTCTGTGCTTCGTGATCGCCTACAACGTGGAACGCGGCAACTTCAGCCAGACCCAGCCCACGGTGCCGACCCTGTCCGCCGCGGTGATGACGGTGGCCACCACGCTGATCACCTTTGCCATGAGCAATCTGAGCTTCGTCTCCACGAACACCCCGTTCTCCGGCACCATCGGGCAGGAGGTGTTCTACATCCGCACGCTGGTGGACCTGTGCGGGTTCGTGATCCTGTATGCGCAGCAGGAGCAGGCGCGCCGGCTCGCCTCGAATATGGAGCTGGCCTCGATCAACGCGCAGCTCAAAAGCCAACATCAGGAGTATCTGCAGTCCAAGGAGAACATCGAGTCGATCGGGCGGCTTGCCCATGACCTCAAGCACCAGATCGCCGCGCTGCGCGCACAGGTGGACCCCGAACACATGGCCGCGGGATTCGAACAGCTGGAGGCGTCGGTGCAGCAGTACAGCGCCCAGCAACATACCGGCAATCCGGTGCTGGACGTCATCCTGACCACCAAGACGCACACCTGCGCGGACAAAGGCATCACGTTCACCGCAGTGGCCGACGGCAAACTGCTGGACGGCATGTCCTCGATGGACATCGCCTCCCTATTCGGCAACGCGCTGGACAACGCCATCGAGGCCACGTCCAAGCTCGCCGACCCGGAACGGAGGCTGATCCGGTTGGCGCTGTACCAGCAGGGGCGGTTCATCGTGCTGCGCGTAGAGAACTACTACGACTCCGCGCTCAAGACCGATACCGCGGGCAATCTGCGCACCACCAAGAAGGATGCGAGTGCACACGGATTCGGTGTCAAATCAATCCGCCACATCGTGCAGCAGTACGGCGGTGAAGTCACCATCCACACGAAGAACCACTGGTTCACGCTCACCGCGCTGATTCCGCGATGAGGCGCGGCGGCCGATGCGGGCTAACCGGCGCATGGACGGACGCCCCATGCGCATGTGGCAAAAGGACCATTTGCCGGTCCGCCGCCGGTCCGTTTGGCACATAAGCACGAGGCCCATGCGACGAAAGGACCACCAAACGGCCAGCCAACGGTCCATCCGGCACACGGATACCGTGCGCGTGTGACATACGGACGGGGTCCCGCCGGATTGACTCCGACGGGACCCCGCGTTCCCCTCTATCGAGCCCGGGTATCAGCTCCGGGCGCGAATCACTTGGCCTCGTCCTTCTTGGCCTCCCCCTCCGGGAAGATGATCTTGAAGACGAAGAAGAAGATGACCATCGAAACACCGCCCGTGATGAAGGTCACGAGGATGTTATAGACAGCCAGCGGCACATAGGCCTGGGCGATCGGCATCCACAGATTGTTGAAACCGTTGCAGATCAGCGAGATCAACACCCACGCGATGAAGTACCACATCGCCTGGTACACGGGGTTGCCGTGGCTCTTGAAGGTGATGTTGCGCTGCAGTGGGAAGTTGATGCACTGCGCGATGAACGAGCCGACCTCGTAGCTGATGAAGTAGCCCAGACCGCCGCCGATGGCCACCGCGCCGGCGGAATCATAGACCACGTTGTAGCCCAGCAGGCTCCAGGTGAAGTCCACGCCGAACAGGCTCATATCCACCTGCGGCCACATGAACTCGGTGCCGGCCAGACCAATGCCGAGGATCGGCGGCAGGAACGTGAAGATCAGGTACTGCACAATCGTCACGCCCATGCTGAATACGAAGAAGTAGAAGATCTGGTACGCCCACTTTGCAAGCTTGGGATGTCCCGCCTCGAACTTCTCCCACTTCGGCATCCACCACGCCATGAACGGGTTGGAATACGCCTTCTTCTCTGCCTCACTCATTGTTGAGCTCCTTTTCTGTGCGCTTGTTGGCGGACTGGTTGCGGAGGAATCCCGCGATGAACGATCCGATGCCGCGGAAGGTGTGGCGGTTCGCGATCTTGACGATGGCCTGAACCATCGCGGAGTCGATCATGCCCTGCGTCATCTTGCTCATGGCGCGCGGCGGCATGTTGAGGATGAACAGCGTGTTCAGATCCGGCTGTCCGGTCTTCTCGCGCACCTTCGCCTCACGCTTGGTGAGCGTCTTGGCGATGGTGCGTGCCAGGAAGCCCTTCGAATCCACCCAAGAGGAGATCGGGTCGTTGGCGCCGAAGGTCACCGGCTTGCCGGGGGCCGTCACCCAGTGGCCGAACAGCGCCGTCATCTCGCCGTCGGTGACCTCCTTGACCTTGCCGGTCAGGTAGGAGCCGAGCGCCGGGTCGGCCGGCTTCGGGTCCACATCGCCCTTGACTTCATGTGTGGCGGTCAGCAGGATGTCCTCCACGTTCGCGCCGACCATCAGCGTCCATTCGCCGGACTCCACATGCCAGGCGTTGGACTCGGTGTCGAAGTGACGGAACGTGTAGCGGTCGAAGTCGATGCGGACGGTCTTGGACTCGTGGGCATCCAGCTGCACCTTGGCGAAGCCCTTGAGCTCGCGGTCCGGCCGCAGCACGCCGCCCTGCGGGCCGCGCACGTACAGCTGGGCCACCGTGGCGCCGGGGACGTCGGAATCGTTGGTCACGGTGAACTCCACGCCGTTGTCGTCCACCTTCAGATCGGCGTAGGAGAACGACGAGTAGCTCAGGCCGTAGCCGAACGGGAAGCGGACCGGCACGCCGGCGGTGGTGTAGTAGCGGTAGCCGACGAACGGGCCTTCGCGGTAGATGGCGTCGCGGCCGATGGCCGGATACCAGCCGGAGTTCGGCGCGTCGGCGTACTGGATCGGCCAGGTCTCCGCCAGGTGGCCGGAGGGGTTCACCTTGCCGGTCAGCGCGTTCGCGGTGGCGGAGGCGCCGGCCTGGCCGGACAGGCCGATGTACAGGATGGCGGCCACGTCGTCGTACCACGGCAGCTCCACCGGGGAACCGGCGACGAGCACGATCACCACGGGCTTGCCGGTGGCCACCAGCGCGTCGACCATGTCGTTCTGGACCTGCGGGATCGCCATCGTGGAGCGGTCGAGGCCCTCGGATTCGCTGCGCTCGTCCAGACCGACGACGGCCACCACCATGTCGGACTTGCCGGCGAGCGCCACGGCCTCGTCGATCAGCCTCCGGTTCTCGACGCCCTGACGGTCGTAACCCTGCGCGTAGCCGGCCACGGTCACGTCTTCGGCCCGGGTGAGTTCGTCAAGCAGGTTCTCCTCGCGGGTGGCGTTCACCTTGGAGGAGCCGGAGCCTTGGAAGCGCGCGACTTTGGCCATGTCTCCGACGACGGCCACCTTCACGCCGGGCTGCAACGGCAGGATGCCGTTGCCGTTCTTCATCAGTACGCTGGAGTTCTCGGACACGTGGCGGGCCACGGCGTGATGGGCGGCGGCGATGTCGTCCGTGAGCAGGTCGTCACGGCCGACGCCTTCGGTCTTGGTCAGCTTGGCGACCTTGGCGACCTCGGCCGCACGGGCATTGAGGTCGGCCTCGGACAGCGTGCCGGCCTGGACAGCGCCGACGAGTTCGCGTACGGAGGTGAATCCCGGCGACGGCATCTCCAGGCTGCCACCGGCCTTGACGGCGTCGACGGCGGAGTTGGAACCGCCCCAGTCGGAGACGACCATGCCGTCGAAGCCCCATTCGTCGCGCAGGATCTCCTGCAGCAGATGCTTGTTCTCATGGGCGTAGACGCCGTTGATCTCGTTGTAGGAGGTCATGATGGTCCACGGATGGGCCTCGCGGACGGTGATCTCGAACGCGGTCAGGTAGATCTCGCGCATCGTGCGCTCGTCGATGACGCTGTTCGAGGCCTGGCGGCGCAGCTCCTGGCTGTTGACCGCGAAGTGCTTCGGGCAGGCCGAGATGCCGTTGCTCTGGATGCCCTTGACGAGGCCGGCGGCCATGTGGCCGGCGACCTGCGGATCCTCCGAATAGTATTCAAAGTTACGCCCGCACAGCGGGTTGCGTTTGATGTTCAGACCGGGGCCGAGCAGCACGTTGACGTCCAGGTCGTGCGCCTCCTTGCCCAGCGCCTCGCCCATCTCCTCGGCGAGCGCCGGATCCCACGAGTTCGCCACCGTGCCGGCGGTCGGGAAACAGGTGGCGGGTTTGGACTGGCCGAGGCCCAGATGGTCGCCCGCGCCAAGCTGACGGCGCACGCCGTGCGGGCCGTCGCTCATCACGAAGCTGGGGATGCCAGCCCGTTCGTTGCCGCGAGAATCCCATTCGGACGCGCCCGAGAGCATCGCCGCTTTCTCCAACACCGAAAGTTCTTCGAGTTCCATGGTTCTCCCTTGCACTGTTTTCTCGAACGGACCGCAGCCATGCTGCATCGCACGGCAGCAGTTCGCCTTCCACTTTGATTCAATCAGGTTTCGGCGCAGGCTGTAGGCACCCGTACACAACCTGTCGTTTTGCTCGCACAATCGGTCTGGCATCCCGTCCCGTGTCCTGCCGCCTTGTGACTACGCGACATCATGATTGTGCGATTTCACAGGAAATCATTGGTTTCCCGCCGTTCCGATGACTTATCGCACGGTCGCGTTATCGCAGAGTCACAAAAACACCAGCCGAATACCGGAGTCAGTCCAGCTCGCGGACTCCGGTCCATAGCTGCCAGTATTCGCCCCGTCGTGCCAGCAACTCCTCGTGCGTGCCGCGTTCGACGATGCGCCCGCGCTCAAGCACGATGATCGCATCGGCATTGCGCACGGTGGAGAGCCGATGCGCGATGACGAACACCGTGCGGCCTCTCATCAGCGCGTCCATGCCTTGTTGGATCAGCGCCTCGGTGCGGGTGTCGATGGACGAGGTGGCCTCGTCGAGGATCAGCACCGGCGGGTCGGCGACGGCGGCGCGCACCTGTTCGTCGGTGGCGTCGAGCCTACCGAACCGGATGTTGTCGGCGATGGTGCCGCGGAACAGGTGCGTGTCCTGCAGCACGATGCCGAGCGAGCCGACGTCCGCATAGCCGTTGATGGCGAGCACCGCGCCAACGATCGTCACGATCGCATAGTTCGCGTAGCTGACGCACACGGTGACCGGCACCATCGTGGAGGCGTAGGTCTGCGCGGCCACGCCGGCCTCGCGCAGCCACCCGTTGAGTGTGCGGAATCGCGAGAGGTTCGCGGCCTCATGGTTGAACACCTTGACGACCTTCTGTCCGAGGATCATCTCCTCGACGTAGCCATCGACGCCGGCACCGCCTTGGCCGAGCACGCCGTCGAGTCCGCCGATGCGGTCGAGGAATTCGTCGGCGCAGGCCAGACGGCACGCCATCAGCATCGAGATGGCGAGTTCGAGCGAGGTCTCCGCCGCCACGCACAGCAGCGCGAGCAGGAAGTCGCGGCGGTTGGCTCCAAGGTACCGGGCGATCAGACGGACACCACTCATCGCGCCGCCTCCGTTTCCTCGGCGACACGCATGTTGGTGCGGACGCGAGTCAAATAATCGGCGAACAATGCGCGTTCTTCGGAAGTGAAGCCGGCAAGCATGATCTGTTCTTCCTCCATGCAGGCCCGGTCCCATGCCATGGCGGCCGCACGGCCACGCCCTGTGATGGCGAGCACGCGGGTGCGGCGATCGCGGCCGGGCGCCGATGTCACGAAACCGTCACGTACCAACGCGTCGGTCATGCGGGAGATGGCGGCCGGGTCGGTTTCGAAGTAGTCGGCGAGCTCACGCTGGCCGGTCGGACCGTGGACCGCCAGATACACCAGCAGCTTGGGCTGGCCGGGACCGAGCCCCAGTTCGGCGCCGCGGCGACGCAGCCGGGTGCGGCCAGTCTGGAAGGCGCGGGCAAGACCGTTGGAGAAGCCCGTCAACGACCGTCCGATCGCCGGGCTCGGTTCATCAGTCGATCTCGGTCCACCAGTCGGTGCAGATGACATAAGCCAATCCTTTGACATATCAATCATTGACATGTCAACTATATCTTGCATAGCGACATGCGACGGCAACGCTCACGTCGACGACACCGTCATTGAGCTGCCCATCTATACAGCCGACGACTTTTCACCGAAGAATGCACTAGTCATACAGCCCACCGTCGAACGTCTGCGTGCGCCGGAAATAGCGATGTGCGACGCACGGATAACCATGCGCCGCACATCTATTCTTGGGCAGTGGACCGAACAAAGAGGAGAAAAGTCCGGTCTGTTGTGGTTCGTTGACGCATAAGCAGCGTCCCCAAACCAGGTGTTATTACTTGACGGCCTTCCTGCGGTCGAGGAAACGCTTGATGGTCAGCGTCTCAAGACCGAGGAAGATGACGGCCACGACGGCGATGCCCACGTAGGTGGCCACCTGCCAGACCGGGGTCTGGGCCTTCGGCTCGCCGTCGGCGTACTTCCAGCTATTGACCGCCGTGTAGAGGATGTTGTGGGCCGCGGTGCGCAGCGCCTGGACGCCGGAGGCGGAACGGACCGTCACGTGGTTCGAGCTTTCGAACGTAGCCAGCATCGCGTCGTTGCCGGCACGGACGAGCTGGTCGCCGTTCTGATAGCCGAAGTCGCCGTACCAGTCGGTCAGCACCATGCCACGGAAGCCCCACTCGTCGCGCAGGACGTTGTTGAGCAGGTTGCTGCTGGCGCCGGCGTAGACCGGTCCGATGTAGTTGAACGAGCTCATCACCGCGCCGGTGTCGCCGTCCTTGACGCTCATCTCGAACGGTTTCATGTAGATCTCGCGGATCGCCTGCTCGTTCGACCAGGTGCAGACCATGTTGTTGCGGTTCGTCTCCTGGTCGTTGAGCACGAAGTGCTTCATGAAGGCGTACACGCCCTGCTCGCGGGCCGCGGCGATCTCGGACGAGGCCATCGCGCCGGAGAACAGCGGGTCCTCCGAGAAGTACTCGAAGTCACGGCCGCCGAACGCGGAGCGGTGGATGTTCATGGCCGGCGCGTACCAGCCGGAGGCGTCCATGTCGTGGGCCATCCGGCCGATCATGTCGCCGAACGCGGAGGCGAGGTCGACGTTCCAAGTGCAGGCGAACGCGGTCGAGCACGGGAAGCCGATGGAGCCGACGCCGGTGAACGTGTTGTTCAGCGAGGCCGGGCCGTCGAGGTCGGTCAGCGCGATCTTGCCGACCGAGTCGATCGCCTGGGTGCCGAAGCCGGCGTTCGCGCTCAGGTTGTCCATGTCGTCGACGGACAGCTGGTCGAGCAGCTGGTCCCACATCGGGTCGTCGTAGTCCTTGCCGCGCAGCTGATAGAGGCTGACGCCGTTGTCGGCGCCGGTGGTCGGCATCTCGTCGTTCGGGTCGTCGAAGTCGGCGGGGTCGTAGTTGCCGTTGTTCAGGAACTCGGCCTTGATCTCGTCGCTCATCGACATCGAGGCCGGGGCCGCGGTCGCCTCGTCGTAGTTGGCGAAGTGGTCGGCGCGGGACAGGTACTCGACGTCGCCGGCGGCGTTGTCGAACTGGTTCGTCGCCACGACGGCGTCGCCGTTATGGGTGTTATCGTCGGAATCGTAGGTGATGGTCTCCGGCACGTTCACCGTGGCGGACGCGATCTCGTTGTGCGAGTCGGAATTGATCGAGATCCGGTAGTCGCCGGCCTCGAGCACCCACGCCTTCGCGTTCTCGTAGTCGTAGGAGGCCATGTCGTCGTCATCGAAGGAGATGGACACCGTCTCGGAATCGCCGGGCTGCAGCTCCTCCGTCTTGTCGAACGCCACCAGGTTGGCGGACGCCTTCTCGATGCCGCCGTTGACGTACGGCGGGTTGTAGTAGACCTCGACCACGTCCTTGCCGGCCACGTCGCCCGTGTTCGTCACCGTCACGTCGAACGACACCGTGCCGTCCTGGTAGGTCACATCGCCCATCTGCTGGTCGAACGTGGTGTAGCTCAGGCCGTAGCCGAACGGGAACTCGACCATCGCGTCGTAGTCGATCAGGCCCTCGTCCGCGGCGGTCTCGTAGAACTTGTAGCCGACGTAGATGCCCTCCACGTAGTTCACGAACGTCGGGGTGGACGGGTAGCCGTAGTTGGAGACCGTGAACTCGTCGACGTTGTCGTAGCGGAAGTTGCCGAAGTTGTTCCAGGTCGGGGTCTGGGTCAGGTCGGTGACGAAGGTGTCGGAGGTGCGGCCGGACGGGTTGGTGTTGCCGGCGAGCACGTCGCCCAGGGCGTTGAAGCCGGTCTGGCCGGCCGGCGGGCACCACAGCACCGACGCGATCTGCGGGTAGTCGTCGAGGAAGTCGAACTGGAAAGCGTTCGCGCCGTTGTAGACCAGCGTCACGTCGTCGAAGTTCGAGGTGACCATGTCGATCATGTTGCGCTCGGTCTGGCTCAGCTGCAGGAAGTGCTCACCCGCCTCGAAGTCCTGGTAGTCCGAGGAGTTCTCGTCGTAGACGATGTTCTCGCCCTTCATGTCGGTCGGCAGGTCGGAGCCCTCGCCGCCGACGCGGGTAATCACGATGACGGCCTGGTCGGAGAAGTCCTTGGCCTCGGAGAGCAGGTCGTCGGAGTACTGGTCGGCCGGCACCTCGGGCAGCGTCCAGTCCTGGTCGTTGATCGCGACGACCGGACGGTCGGTGCGGTAGTCGGTGTACAGCTTGGACAGGTCCTCGTTGGTCTCCAGGCCGGCGTTCCTCATGCCGTCGAGGATCGAGACGGTCGGATAGGCGTCGGACATCGAACCGGAGCCGGTGCCGCCGTAGACGGGGTTGGTGGAGCCCCAGCCGAACACGTTGACCTTGGTGTCCTTGAGCGGCAGGTTGTCGTCGTCGTTCTTCAGCAGGGTGATGGCCTCCTGCTGCACCTCCGCGGCGAGGTCGTTCGCGGCGGAGATCGTCGACTCCTGCAGGACGTGACGGTTGGTGGCGAGGTTCAGCAGGCTGGACAGCGGGCCGAACAGCATCATCGCCACGGCCACGACCGTCGCGACCATGAACACGAGCCACGACTCGGAATGGATGAGCTTGCGGACGGCGGTGTCCTTCACCGTCTTCCGGTTGACGCCGATGGTGATGGCGATGGCCAGCACCAGCACCACGGCGATGGTGATCAGATGCGGTTTGAGGTTGTTCAGCACCGCAATGACATCATCGATGTTTACGCCGATCATGCATGTTCCTTTTCTCTCCCGCCGACGCCGTCGCCGGCGACCACAGACGTTGTGGATAGCGGCAACCCTATGCGCGGCGGGGAGCGGACACGGCGGGGACTTCGCGAACGGCGGGTTCCGGTTCGCGAAACGCACCCGGTCAGGCGGCCACGCTGCCGGAGGGCGCGTCGGCGCCGGACTCGTCCGATCCGTCGGGCAGCGGAATCACGATCGACATCGAGAAGAGCTCATGTTCGGCGGAGATCGTCATCTCGCCGCCGTACCGGTGCACCTGCCGGTCGATCGAGCGCACGCCAAACCCGTGGTAGCGCGGGTCGTCCTTCGTCGTGACCGGCAGGCCGTCGCGGAACCGCGGCTGCCGGTCCGGCGCGTAGAAGTTGCGCTCATCAATCAGCAGCAGGCCGCCGTTCACCGAAACGGTCAAGTCGATGACGCGCTTGTCCGGGTCCGTCACATGCAGCACGCTTTCGACGGCGTTGTCGAGCATGTTGCCGAACAGCGCGTACAGGTCGGACCGTTCGATGAACCCGAGCCGCCGGCCGTCCACCGAGCAGGTGAACATGATGCCGTTGCCCGAGCAGTACAGGCTCTTCTCGGTGAGCAGGGCGTCGAGCGACTCGTTACCGGTGTGGAAGATCGAATCGTAGATGCGGATGCTGTCCTCCACCTCGCGGATCGAGCCGGGGCTCGGACGGCCGGCGCCGTCCGCATACAGCGAGGCCACGGCCTTGCGGATGTCGTGGCATTTGATGTTGATCAGCTCGATGTTCTCCTTGGCCAGCTCGTAATGCCGTTCGCGCAGGCGGTCCGTCTCCCGGATGAGCACCAGGTCGTCGCGCAGGTGGTCGTTGGCCGACACCAGCATCATCACGGACAGGGCGAGCAGCACGCAGACGATGTCGTAGACGTAGCCGGTCACGCGGGTCTCCAGGCCCCGGTTCTGCACGAACGCCAGGTTGAACACGATGAACAGCGCGATCACGCCGATGCCGATCATGACCCAGGCGAGGCCGTTGCGCGCCTTCTCGCCGTCGATGGTCATCCGCCGTCCGAACAGCCAGTACGCCGCCACGTACACCGGCGCGTACGTCACGGCGACGAACAGCAGGTAATCCAGTCCGATCGTCGTCCGGGCGTCCGGCCACACCGCCATGTGCACCAGCCGCGAGACGTCGAAGGCGATGTGCTGCACCGCGTACCCCGCGGCCACCGTGACCAGCGCCTCGATCCACCGCATCACGGCGCACCACCGCAGCGCCACGACGAACAGCCCCGCGCACACGGCGAAGAACGCGATCATACGGAAGATCCACGGGAACATCTCGGCGTAGCCGTCGAACGGACGCACCAGCGGCGCGTACGCGAAACCCGTCACGAGCGCGACGACCGGCAGGACGAGCAGCCTCGCGTACGGCGGACGCCACCGGACACGCCTGCAGAACAGCAGCACCGCGAGCAGCAGCTCGACCGGGAACGTGTAGAACACATCGAACAGCTGCATATCACCCTCCGTGATAGGCCGCGAGCGCCTGCATCAGCGACTTGCGGCGCGACCGGCTGACGCGCACCCGCTCACCGTCGACGTCGACGTCGTCGCCGTGGACCGCGCGCACCCATTCCAGATTGACCAGACAGTACCGGCTCACGGGCACGAACCCCACCGGCTCCAGCGTCTCCGCGGCGTCCTTCAGGCTCGCCCACACCTTGCGGATCCCCTCGCCGGTGTGGTACAGCAGCGCGTGGTCGAGCACCTCCACGTAGCGGATGTCCACGGAGGGCACGAACACCGTCTCCGACCCCACGGTCAGCGGGACGGTGACGCTCCGTCGCCTGGCGACGATGTCCTCGGCCTTGCGCATCTTGATCGCGAACGCGTAGTAGTTCAGCGGCTTGAGCAGATAGCCGATCGCGTCGACGTCGTATCCCTCCACCGCGTACTGCGCCATCTTGGTGGTGAACACCAGCACGGTCTGGTCGTCGACGACGCGCAGACGGCGGGCGACGGTGACGCCGTCAGTGCCGGGCATCTCCACGTCGAGGAACATCAGGTCGAACGAGGCCTTGTAGTCGCGCAGCAGGGAATCGCCGTCGGCGAACCGGGTCACGGCGTACCGCGAGGCGTCGCCGTAGAAGTACCGGTCGATCATCGACGCGGTGCCCCTGGCGTCCGCATCGTCGTCATCGACCAGCGCGATGGTTATCATGCCTGCCCCTCGCTTTCGACCGACCGGGCGAACGGCCCGGCATCCGCTGACTGCCATCCATGATAGCGGCCGCTGCATCCGGGCCACCATACCGCTGAGACATCGTCGGAGGCAGCTTCCCGTTCCCCGCTTGACACGGTCTGTCTCAAACGACGGGGCACATTATCATCGGAATATGAACCTGAAACAGTGGCAAAAATGGACCGATTGGCCGCTGATGATCCTGGCCATCGTGTTCTTGGCGGCGTTTTCCTGGCAGGTGCTGGCCGGCACGCATACGACGCTGTGCGAAGGGCTGATGAATGCGATATGGATCGTATTCATCGTGGATTACGTGGTCTCATTGTGGCTGGCCGAGAACAAATGGCAGTGGTTCAAGCACAATCTGATCAGCCTGCTGTCGATCGTGCTGCCGATGTTCCGCCCGCTGCGGCTGCTGAGGCTGGTCAAGGTACTGCACGTGCTGGGGCGCACCAGCGGCATGGCGGTGCGCGGCAAGCTCACCGTATACACGATCGGATCGGTCTCGATGCTGATCTACGTGAGCGCGTTGGCCGTGTACGCGGCGGAGCGCGGCGCCGAAGGCTCGTCGATCACCGACTTCCCCACCGCCCTGTGGTGGGCGTTCGTGACGGCGACGACGGTCGGCTACGGCGACCATACGCCGGTGACGGTCTACGGCAAACTGGCGGCCGTGGGGCTGATGTTCACCGGCATCGCACTGATCGGCATGATCACGGCGATGCTGGCTTCATGGATCGTGGATCAGGTCAACGCCGAGGCCGAGGAGCGTGAGGAGGAGGCGCAGTCGGAAACCGACCGTCTGCGCCGTGACATCCGCGAGCTGACCGACACCGTGGCCGCATTGCGGGAGGAGATCCGCGAGCTGCGTTCCCCGGATGCGTCTGCGGCGGTTCCCGAACCACCATCCGCCCCGATCACCCCTTCCGGACTCTGATCCACTCACCCCACAACCCACTCACCGACAATGGCGGAATACCAACGTTTTCCGCAGTTGCATCAGAGTCACGATGGATCAGAGTCACGAAACACGGTCACGAAAAAACTCGATCGCGATGGATCAGCGTCCGGAAGGCAACCTGTCCGGGGATGGGCGGACACGATTGGGACGGAATGGAGCACAGAGGAATGGAGCACAGAGGAATGGATATAAGCAAGGGCGGCACCCCGCTGTGAGGTGCCGCCCCGGATTATGGCGCTGGATGTTTATCCGTCACAATCAGGCCTTGGCGGCCTTCTTGCGGTCGACGAAGCGCTTGATCGTCAGGATCTCAAGGCCGACGAACAGCACCGCGGCCACGCCCCACACCACGTAGGTGATGGTCTGCCAGATCGGAGTGGCGATCTCCGGCTCACCATCCGCGTACATCCAGCTGTTCGCCGCCATGTACAGGATGTTGTGGGCCGCGTTACGCATCGCGATCACGGAGGTGGCCGAGTCGTCGGTCACGTGGTTCGTGATGTCGGTGGTGGCCAGCATGAAGTCGTTGCCGTTGCGGATCAGCTGGTCGGCGTTCTGGTAGCCGTAGCCGCCGAAGTAATCGGTCAGCACGGCGCCGCGGAAGCCCCACTCGTCACGCAGCACGGTCTGTTGCAGGCTCGGATGGGCGCCCGCATAGGTCGTGCCGATGTAGTTGAAGGAGCTCATCACCGCATTGGTGCCGCCGATCTTGACGGACATCTCGAACGGCTTGAGGTAGATCTCGCGAATCGCCTGCTCGTTCGACCAGGTGCACAGCATCGAGTTGCGGTTGGTCTCCTGATCGTTCAGTGCGAAGTGCTTCATGAAGGAGTACACGCCCTTCTCGCTGGCGGCGGCGATGGCGCTGGAGGCCATGACGCCGGACAGGTAGCCATCCTCCGAGTAGTACTCGAAGTTACGGCCGGAGAAGGCGGAACGATGGATGTTCATGGCCGGGGCGTACCAACCGGTCACGTGCATCTCATGCGCCATGGTGCCGATCATGTCACCGAACTCGGTGGCCAGGTCGGCGTTCCAGGAGCATGCGAAGGACACGCCGGACGGCAGGCCGATGGAGCCGACACCGGTGAAGTTGTTGTTCAGCGAGGCCGGGCCATCCACGTCGGTCAGCTGGATCTTGCCGATCTTCTCGACGGCCGCGTTGCCGTAGCCGCCGTTGGCGATCAGGTTGTCCATATCCTCGAAGGTCAGCTGGTCGAGCAGCTCGTCCCACATCGGGTCGTCATATTCCTTGCCTGCGAGGTCCGCCAGACGCACGCCGTTGTTGGCGTCGGTGGTCGGCATCTCGTCGTCCGGGTTGTTGTAGTCGGCCGGATCGTAGTTGGAGTTGTTGATGAAGGTGGCCTTGTACTCCTCGGGCATGGACATCGAGGCCGGGGCGGCGGTCGCCTCCGCGTAGTTCGCGAAACCGTCCGCGCGGCTCAGGTAGTTGAGCCCGCCGTTCGCGTCATCGAACGCGTTGGTGGCCACGACCTGGTCGCCGTCGTGCGTGTTGTCCTCGGAATCGAACGTGATCGTCTCCGGCACGTTCACCGTCGCGGAATCGATCACCGTGTGCGAGTCGGAATTGATCGACACCACGTAGTCGCCCTCCTCGAGCACCCACGCCTTGGCGTCCTCGTAATCATAGGAGGCCATGTCGTCGTCCTCGAACTCGATCGCGACGGTCTCCGACTCCCCCGGCTCAAGCTCGCCGGTCTTGTCGAACGCCACCAGGTTCGCCGAGGCCTTCTCGATGCCGCCATTGGTGTACGGCGGGTTGTAGTAGACCTCGACCACGTCCTTGCCGGCCACGTCGCCCGTGTTCGTCACCGTCACGTCCAGGCTCACCGTGCCGTCCGCATAGGTCACGTCGCCCAGCTCCTGGGAGAACGTCGTGTAGCTCAGACCGTAGCCGAACGGGTACTGCACGGTCGCGTCGTAGTCGATCAGGCCCTCGTCGTCAGCGGTCTCGTAGAACTTGTACCCCACATAGATGCCCTCGACATAGTTCACGAACGTCGGGGAGGTGGTGCCGCCGAACGCCTCGGAGGCGAACTCGGACATGTTGTCGTAGTCGAAGTCGCCGATGTTGTTCCAGGTCGGGGCCTGCTTGAGGTCATACAGGAAGGTGTCCGAGGTCTTGCCGGACGGGTTCACGGTGCCGGCTAGGATCTCGCCGAGCGCCACGAAGCCGGTCTGGCCGGCGGGCGGGCACCACAGCACGGACTTGATCTGCGGATAGTCGCGGATGAAATCGAGCTGGAAAGCGTTGGCGCCGTTGTAGACGAAAGTCACGTTCTCGAAGTTCGAGGTGACCAGGTCGATCATGTCCTGCTCGGTCTGCGAGAGCTGCAGGAAGTGCTCGCCGTCCTCATAGTCGGCGTACTCGGTGGAGTTGTCGTTGTAGACGATGCCTTCGCCCTTCATATTGGTGGGCAGATCGGCGCCCTCGCCACCCGACCGGGAGATCACGATGACGGCCTCATCGGAGAACTCCTTGGCGGAGTCGATAACGTCCTGCGGGTAGTCGGCCGCCGGAAGCTCCGGGAGCGTCCAATCCTGTTCGAACATGCCGACGACCGGACGATCGGCGCGATAGTCGGTGTACAGCTTAGAAAGGTCCTCGTTGGTCTCCAGACCGGCTTCCTTCAGACCGTCCAGCAGCGAGGTAGTCGGATACGAGGCGGACATCGAGCCCGAGCCGGTACCGCCGTAGATCGGGTTGGTCGACCCCCAGCCGAACACGTTGACCTTCGTGTTCTTCAACGGCAGGTTGCCGTCGTTGTTCTGCAGCAGCGTAATGCCTTCGCGCTGCACCTCGACCGCCAGATCCTCGGCCGCGTCGACGGTTTCCTGAGTCAGTTCGTACTTGGTGGCGGTGGCGTTGTTCAGCAGCGTGGCCAGCGGGCCGAACAGCATCATCGAAACGGCCACGACCGCCGCGACCAGAAACACCAGCCACGATTCGGAATGAATGAGTTTGCGTGTCGCCGTATCCGCAACCGTCTTCTTGTTGACGGCCACGGTCACGATGATCGCCAGCACCAGCACGACGCCGATGACGATCAGCTGCGGCAGCACGGACATGAGGACGTTGATGACGTCCGCCATATTAATGCCCAGCATGAGCTTTCCTCCTCCTTGTTCTCATTGGGAACAACCGACGTGAATGCGCCCTCGGTACATGCCGTAGCGCGACGTTCCGGCGTGGGACTGCCCTGCCACACAACCATCAGTCAGGTCTGGATCGTTCGCTTCACCATTGAGGTTCGCAACGTCAGCACCTCTTCATGCCGATAAATCCATCATTCCCAACTTTACCGGCTTTTACCCGTTCGACCCATATCCTGTCGATTCAAGTGCATAATCTGCATGACCCCCCATGCGTTCCGTCTATGGCCCGACCCGCTTTTCGCAGCCGTTCATCCTCTGCCGACCCCTGCAGCATCGCGTCGTTACAGCGTGTCGCGGTAGGATGGCGGCATGAGCGAACTGAATCTGGAATCCGGCCAGCTGGTGGGGGGGTACACGCTGATATCCCGTCTGGGAGCCGGCGCGATGGGTTCCGTGTGGCGGGTGCGCGATGACGGCGGGCAGGAATACGCCATGAAGATCCTGCGCGATTCGCTGTCCGAGGACGACGTGCCGCCGGATTCCCCTGAAGCCAAGGAACGGCTGACCGCACGGGAACGCCTGCGCCGCGAGGCGATGGCGTTGCGCCGCGTGCAACACCCGGGGGTATGCGGCATTGTGGATATGGAGTTGGACGATTCGCTGGCGTTCATCGTCACCGAACTGATCGAGGGCAAGAACCTGCGCGACGACGTCGCCGCAAACGGCCGGTATGTGGGCACTGATCTGGAACGGCTGACGCGCAAGCTGATCGACGCCGTCAAGGCCGTGCATGCCGCCGGTATCATCCACCGCGACATCAAGCCGACGAATGTGATGGTCTCCGCCACCGGCCCGATTCTGGTGGATTTCGGCATTGCGATGGGCGAGGGGGAAAGCCATGTGACCCGTACCGGTCTGGTGATGGGCACGCCCGGGTTCATCGCCCCGGAGATCATCGACGGGGCCGAATCCGACGAGATGACCGACTGGTGGTCGGTGGCGTCCGTGCTGGCATTCGCCGCCACCGGGGCGCCCGTATTCGGTTCCAAGCCGATGATGGCCGTATTGGAGCGCGCGGCGGCCGGCAACGCGAATCTGACGGGATTGCCGGCCGGCACAACGGCGGCGTTCCGTTCGGCGCTCGACCCCGACCGGTCCAAGCGCTGCGCGCCGGAAGCGTTGCTGCAGGCCATCGAACGCGACGCCATGGACCCCACCGCGTGGGAGGTGGTGCGCCCTTTTGACCCCGCGTCCCCGGACGCCGGGGAGGACTCGCCCGCGGACCCGAACAATCCGCGGTCCTTATGGACCGATGACGAGACCGACGAGATCCCCGGCGAGCAGGCCGGTGACGAACCGATTGACGACGAACCGGACCAGCAGCGTACGCGAATCGTGACCTCCACGTTGACACCGTCGGCCCCTCCGGCACCTCCGATGCCGCCGACCGCCACCGCCATCCTCCAGGCCATGCCGTCCACCACCACGATGGCCGCACCGTCGGTTTCGCTGTCCCCACCGGCTCCGCCGACCGCCACCGCGGTCCTACGGACGGCCGCATCGACGCCACTGCCGCCACCATCGCCACTGTCCGAACCGTCCGGCCCGCCCACACCGCCACAGGCCTCCCCCTTAGGGGGTGCCTATCTGACGTACGTACAACGCGAATCCCGCCGCAAGCAGGGTCTGACCCCCTGTCTTCTGGCGACCCTGCCGGTGGCGATACTGGCCGCCTCACATCCGTTCGGCGCGCTGACGCTGGCCTTCGCGCTGTTCTGGGCGATGCTGGCCGCAGGATTGAATGCCGAATCGCAGTTCCGCCGGGAGATCCGGCACGACGGTAAGCGGCGGTTCGGCGACGGATTGCGCCGCGCCGCCGCCGTACCGTGGCATCTGGCCAAGGGTTGCGCGCTGGCCGCGCTACGCATCGCGCCGATGACCGCGGTCGTTCTCGGCGTGGCCTTGGCGATGTCCGGGATGCTCGGGGCCCCGTCGGAGGCGTTCACTGCAACCTTCACCCCCACCAGCCATCCGTTCATCGTCCTGCTGCCCACGGACGCGCCGCTGTCCGGTTCCGGCCTGCTCATGGCCGGGGTCACAGGCCTGTGCTGGCTCGCCAATGTCCTGGCGTTCTCGCCAGATACCCTCCGCATCGGCGCGGCCACCCTCTGCGGTGTTGCGTCTCGGCGCGATGCCGGCGAATCCGCGGACGAGACGGCGGATTCGCGTCCTCATGTCCGCCGAACAGCTGCCATAGCCGTCGGAGGAATGTTGACGGTACTGACCGTGCTGATGGCCGTATTCCTACCGTCCATCTCCTGGTTTCCGCTGTTTACGTGAATTTCATATCCGTCCAGCCGTGAGCGGAACCCCGTCCATTAGTATGGGCGGAAGTGGAATCAGGAAAGGAAACCGATGGTCCAGAACACCAAAAAGACCGAAAAACGGCAGTCGCGCGCCGAACGCCGCGCCGCGCAGGAAGCGGCGGAACGGGCCGCGGCGCTGAAGGCGGCCAAGGAGCGCAAGCAGCAGACCATCATCGGCGGCATCGTTGTGGCCATCATCGCCGTGCTCGGCATCATCGCCGGCGTCGCGATCTGGCGCGCCACGCATCCGAACAATCCCGTCGCCCAGATGTCCATCGACGAGGCCTACACCCAGCTGCAGCAGGTGGAGACCCAACCGGCCCACATCGACGACCAGGGCGGCATCCTGATCTCCAAGGACGGGTACGGCACCGCGGTTGAGGACGCGCCGACCGTGTCGATCTACATGGATTTCCTGTGCCCGGGCTGCGGCAACGTGCACCGCGAGCTCGACCCCACGCTGATCGCGATGATGGACGCGGGCCAGATCAACCTGGATCTGCACTTCATGGCGTTCATGGATTCCCTGTCCACCGACGATTACTCCACCCGTGCGGCCAACGCCGCCCTGACGATTGTGGACAACGACGACGATCCGGGGCATCTGCTCACCTTCGTGTCCAACATGTACGCCAGCGACTTCCAGCCGCAGGAGGGCGACGCATACGTACCGGTCAGCGACGACCAGATCCGCGAACAGGCCATCGCCGCCGGGGTGTCCGAGGACGTCGCCGACAAGATGGCCACCGACAAGTACACCGAATGGCTGGACGCGGTGGACACCTACACGCCCAAGCGCGAGGAGCTGTTCAACACCTCCGGTTCACTCAAGGGCTCGATGAGCACGCCGACGCTGACGATCAACGGGCATTTCTGGGATATCAACGAGCTGTCCTTCGCCGACGTGACGATGAAGGACGGTCTGCTCACCTCGCTCGGCCTCGACGAGGGCGATGTCGGCAAGGCAGGCGTCATGCCGTCGATCGGCGCCGACGGCGAGCCGATCTCCGTGTCGACCGGTCAGTGACCTCCCGGCAGCACACGATGACGGTCAACACGTCGAGGGAAGGCTTCCCGTGCGTGTTGGCCGTTTCAACAGGTGCTGCTATGCTATTCATTCGTCCCACGGTTTACCTACTGGGGACACGCCTCCTTAGCTCAGATGGCCAGAGCGGCCGCCTTGTAAGCGGCAGGTCGTCGGTTCGATCCCGACAGGAGGCTCGAAGCACAGGCTGAACGTCGTATAATGCTTTATACAGGCAGGCGACAGTCTGCGTGGAAATCTTACCCCTGAGTAAGTTATCCAGAGGCCTTCCCCCCCCCCAACTATAGGCTTCTGGGACCGGACGGAGCGTCCCCCAACCAGCTCCCTCCGGTATAAGGGGGCGGGAACATCCCCTTCTCTCCCGCCCCCTTTTTCTTTTATCCTTTTCGACGCACCGGCACCACGCCGCGAAGAATCGTCATCGGAGCAGTCCCCACCGACACACCGAATTGTGGGAGAATGGACAGGTATGGTGTCGCAGCACGATGACGACACCGACGAACCGATACAATGCAGCGGTAGTGATCCGACAACGGGAGGAATGCCGTCATGGCCAGACGATGGACGCCGAAACGATTCACGACGATGCGCCGTATCCGAGTGGCCGTCTGCGCAGCCGCCGTGGTGATCGCCTCCACCGCCACCTTCGCCCTGACCTCACGCAAATCGATCGCGTTGGACATCAACGGCGAGACCACCACGGTCACCACCTACGCCATGACCGTCGACAGGCTGCTCAGGGATCAGGGTGTGGACGTCAAGACCCACGATCAGATCACCACCACATCCGGAAGCCGCCTGCGCAACCATGACGTGGTCACCGTGCGCAGCGCCTACCAGACCACCATCACCATCGACGGCCAGGAGGTGTCGTTCTGGACGGTGGCCACCAGCGCCGACCAGCTGCTCGGATTCTTCGAGGCCAATGAGCACGAAGCGGCCCGGATCACCGTGAACATCGACAATGTCTACAGCCAGCTCACCGGCGGTCTGGTCATCAACGAGGACGGCCCGGTGACCGTCATCGCCGACGGCAAGAGTTCGCAGGCCCCCGACGGCAAGCTGCCGGCCGCGTCGATCCTGGATTCCAAGGGCATCGTCCTGAACAAGGAGGACCGGGTCAGCGTGGAGAAGGACGGCTCGCAAACCATCTTGCGGGTCCGGCGCGTCACCCACGGCGAGGAGACCCGTACGGAAACGGTGCCGTTCTCCACGCAGACCATCATCGACCCCTCGCTCGCCCCGGGGCAGACCGTCATCCGGCAGGAAGGCTCGAACGGGGAGATCCAACGCGTCTTCGACGTCACCTATGTGGATGGGGTGCCGGAAAGCGAGACCCTGATCTCCGAGACGACCACCGTCATCGCCATCGACCAGATCATCGCCGTCGGGCCGGAGGAGATGGAGTCGCCGGACGACACGAGCCATGGCCAGGCCAACGCGGGCAGCAATACGCAGGCCCAGCCGGAAACCGACGAACCGTCGACGCAGCAGCCGTCCGACACCACGGGCGGATCGTCCTCGGGCAATGACACCGGAACCGGGTCAGGCTCGTCCTCCGGCGGACAGACGCAGACGCCCCCTGCCGGCAACGCCGGCGGCGGTTCGGGCAGCACCACCGGCGGCAACTCCGGTGGTAGTTCCGGAGGGAACTCCGGCGGATCGTCGCAGGGCCGCCTCTGGCATCCGACCGTGGCCCAGGCCCAGACCTACGCCGCCGGCGCCGCCGCGCAATACGGATGGACCGGTGCCGAGTGGGACGCGCTGGTCTGGCTGTGGAACCACGAATCCAGCTGGCTGTGGTACGCGGATAACCCCTGGTCCGACGCCTACGGCATCCCGCAGGCCCTGCCCGGTTCCAAGATGGGGCCCGGCTGGCAGGACGACGGCGCGGTGCAGATCGACTGGGGGCTGAGCTACATCGCCCAGCGCTACGGCAGCCCGACGCAGGCGGTGGCATGGTGGCAACAGCACAACTGGTACTGACGATTGGCACCGACAACCGATACTGACGGCACGGCCGGCGCCCACCGGCCCATCGACGAGGAACGAGAAGACAGGGGAATCATGACGGATCATGCGACCATGACGGACGGCGGCCGCCTGCTGGGTGCGGCCGACATCCGGCGCATAGCCGAGGAGGAGGGCATCAGCCCCACCAAGAAGTTCGGACAGAACTTCGTCATCGATCCGGGTACGGTCCGGCGCATCGTCCGCGAGGCGGGCGTCGGCGCCGACGATACCGTTCTTGAGGTCGGCCCGGGATTGGGGTCGTTGACCTTGGCCATTCTGGAGACCGGTGCCACGCTCACCGCCGTGGAGATCGATCCGCCGTTGGCCCGGCGTCTGCCGACGACCGTGGCCGAGTTCATGCCGCAGGCCTCGGACCGGCTCACCGTCATCACCAGCGACGCCCTGGCGTTGACGCCGGATATGCTGCCCCGGATGGACGGCCGGTTCACGCTGGTGGCCAACCTGCCGTACAACGTGGCCACGCCGATCGTGCTCACGCTGCTGGAACGGTTCGACGGGCTGGACTCCTTCCTGGTCATGGTGCAGAAGGAGGTCGCTGACCGGCTGGCGGCGGGTCCCGGCAGCAAGATCTACGGCACACCGAGCGTCAAGCTGGCGTGGTACGGCACCGCCGAACGGGCCGGCGTGATCGGCCGCAACGTGTTCTGGCCGGCACCGAACGTGGATTCGGCGCTGGTGCGCTTCTCCCGTTATGCCGAGCCGCGGTTCGCCGGCGCGGATCGCGCCCTGACGTTCTCGCTGATCGACGCCGCGTTCGGACAGCGGCGCAAGACGCTGCACGCCGCGCTCAAGCGGATTGTGCCCGCCGAGGCCTTCACCCGGGCGGGCATCGATGCCACCCGCCGCGGCGAAACCCTGACCATTGACGAATTCGCCACCCTTTCCCGTGCCGTTCAGGAGGTTCAGGCATCATGACCGGTCCATCCTTTCCCGTGTCCGTCAGCGTGGATTGTCCGGCGAAAACCAATCTGACGTTGCGCGTCGGGCAGGCCCGCGCGGAGTGGGGGAATCGTCACGCCCTGGACACCATCTACTGCGCGGTGAGCATCTACGACACGGTCACCGCCACCCGCAAAGCGCCCGGCACCGGGTTCTCGCTGGATCTGTCCGGCACCCACCTGGGGGATCTGGCCGCCTCCGGCACCGATATGCGCCGCAACCATGCGGTTCTGGCCCTGTTCGCCATGGCCGAGGCCAGCGGCCGCGAGCCGGACGTGGCGCTCACCATCGACAAGCGCATCCCCGTCGGCGCCGGACTGGGCGGTGGATCCGCCGATGCCGCGGCCACGCTGTTGGCGTTGAATACGCTGTGGGGCCTGGATTGGCCGTTGGAGCGGCTGCGCGAGGTGGCCGCCGGGTTGGGGGCCGATATGCCGTTCTGCCTGTCCGGAGGGTACGCCCATGGCACCGGATTCGGCGAACGCATCACGACGCTTGAGGAGGATCGGATCCGCCAGCTGCGCGACAGCGGGTTCGCCGGACCGTTGGTGGTCGGCGCTTATCAGGCCGAGCTGCGCACGCCCGAGGTCTACGCGGCCTTCGACGAGTTGGGCGGCGACCCCGACCATGACAACGATCTGCAGCGCGCCGCCATCTCGTTGCATCCGCGCAGCGGTGCGGCCGTGCGCGCCGCGTTGCAGGCCGGCGCCACGCATGCCTTCGTCTCCGGTTCCGGCCCCTCGGTGGTGGCGTTCGCGCCCGACGCCGCGCGACTGCAGGCGATTGCGAACGCATGGCGCGAGTCGGCGGCCGTGGACCGCATCATCGCCGCGGACGCCCCGGCTACCCCAAAGGTGCACGTCCATACCGCATAGTCCGCATCAGCGTCAGCCACTGACGCTATGGTGGTAGCAATCATTCATGAAGGATTTTGGGAATATGGAACAGTACAACGACGAGCGGGAAGCCCGCAAACAGTACATCCGTCATCGCCAGCGTGTCGTGTTCTCGGCGGTCGGCGCGGTCATGGCCGTGGCGCTGGTGGTCTCGATGCTGTTCTACTTCCACGTCTCCGGCCTGGGACGCGTCGGCACCCCCGTGCAGGCGCCGAACTACGGGGTCACCGCGCCCTGCTCCGCCAAGGGTGAGGACGGCACCCCCGCCACCACGGTGGACAACCCCTCGATTACCATCCGCGTGCTGAACGGCACCAGTTTCTCCGGTTTCGCGCAGGCGGTGGCCAAGGGATTGGAGAACCGTGGGTTTACGGTCCAGGGGTATGACACCCTGCGCGACAACAACAACGCCGGTGAGGGGTTCGTCACCACCGTGGAGCGCACGACCATCTACTTCGGGCGCAACGCCATCAACCAGGCGTATACGCTGAACGACAACTTCACCGACGCCATCATGGTGATGGACGACCGTGAGGATGCGCTGATCGACGTGGTGCTGGGCGCCACGTTCAAGAATCTGAAGGACACCGACGAGGTGCTGGCACCGGGCTCGCCGATCGAGGACATCGAAGGCTGCCAGCCGGCGGATCAGATGGCCGACCTGCCGGCCGCCCTGGCACACTGATCACAGCGCCGCGTACCAGCGCTTGAGCTCCTCCACGGCCGTGTCATGGTCCACCGGCCCGTTATCCAGCCGGTATTCCAGCATGTGCTTGTAGGCGCGGCCGACCATCGGTCCGGGTTCGAGACCGAGCAGGTCCATGATCTCGTTGCCGTCGAGGTCCGGGCGGATCGCGTCGAAGTCTTCCTTCTCCTTGAGGTTGCGCACGCGCTGTTCCATCTCATCCATGGCCGAAGCGAACACCATGGCCTTGCGGCGGTTCTGCGTGGTGGCGTCGGCGCGGGTCAGCCGGTTCAGACGCTCGTAGAGATGCCCGGCGTCCTTGACATACCGGCGTACGGCCGAATCGGTCCACGGCTCGTCCACATACCCGTGGAAGCGCAGGTGCAGATTCACCAACTCGGCCACATCATCCACCACATGATGATCGAAATGCAGGGCCCTCAGCCGCTTGCGCGTCATCTTGGCGCCCACGGCGTCATGGTGGTGGAAGCTCACCTTGCCGCCGGCTTCGAACCTGCGGGTCTTCGGCTTGCCGATGTCATGCATCAGCGCGGCCAGACGCAACGTCAGATCCGGAGCGGGCACGGGGCCATCCGGGCCGGTTTCCAACGCCACGGCGCGGTCGATGACGATCATCGTGTGCTCGAACACGTCCTTATGCCGGTGGTGCTCATCGATCTCCAGCTGCAGGGCGGGAATCTCCGGGAACACGATGTCGGCCAGACCGGACTCGACCAACGCCTCGATGCCCGCACGCGGCCGGTCGGACAGCAGCATCTTGACCAGCTCATCACGCACCCGCTCGGCCGATACGATGCCGATGCGGTCGACCATGTCCGTAATCGCCTCGGCGGTTTCCGGCTCGATGCGGAACCCCAGCTGCGCCACGAACCGCACCGCGCGCATCATGCGCAGCGGGTCGTCGTCGAAGGACTGCCGCGGATCGACCGGGGTACGCAGCACGCCCTTGGCCAGATCGTTCGCACCCCCGAACGGGTCGACGAACTCCAGGTCGGGCACGCGCAGCGCCATCGCGTTGACGGTGAAATCACGCCGGGACAGATCCCCCTCCAACGTGTCGCCGTAGCTGACCTCCGGCTTACGGGAGTCGGGATCGTAGACATCCGAGCGGTACGTCGTCACCTCGACCTGGACCTCGGTGCCGTCGGCACGGCGGCGCATGGCCCCCAACGTGCCGAATTTCCGCCCCATATCCCAGAAGCCGTCGCGCCCCCAACGGCGCAGGATCGGCTCGAACTGCTCCGGGCGCGCGGACGTGCAGAAATCGAGGTCATGGGAATGACGGTGCAGCAGCATATCCCGCACCGGACCACCGACCAACGCCAACTCATACCCCTCATCGGCGAACAGACGGCCCAACTCGATGGCTTCCGGCCACACTTCGAAACTCACGCGCACCCTTTCGGCAGACGAATCATTGCGCCTTCCAGCATACCGTCACCCTTCCACGGCGGATAAACGCCGCGCACCCGACACCATTACCCCACCTGCACATAGAGTTGAGTAAGGTGGAAACCATGATTACGCCCGCAGACCTTGCACGCATGCTCGCGCATGCTGCGGGCAACCATGCCCAAAACCCGTTGGAACCGGACGAGCTCCTGTACACCTCCCGATCCCCGGAGCCCCGTCCGCCGGAATCCGCGCGCACGCCGACCCCCGCCATGATGCCGCCGCGGCGCAACACCGACGGGCCGACCACGTTCGCTTCGCTGGACGCGCAGGAGCTGCCGGTTGTCAGGGAGTATTCGGCGGGCGGCCTGGTCTTCGACGACCGCGGCCGTGTGGCGATCATCGCCCGGCATTCGCGCAGCGGCCATCTGGAATGGTGTCTACCCAAGGGGCATATCGAGAAGGGCGAGACGCCCCAGCAGACGGCCGTGCGAGAAGTGCACGAGGAGACCGGCATCCTGGGCGAGGTGGTGGAGTCGATTGCCACCATCGATTACTGGTTCACCGGCACGAATCAACGCGTCCATAAACTGGTGCACCATTTCGCGCTACGGCGCGTCAGCGGCGAGCTCACCGTTGAGGGCGATCCGGACCATGAGGCCGAGGACGCGATCTGGGTGGACTTCGACGACCTCGATGACGTACTAAGCTATCCGAACGAACGCAAGATCGCATGGCTGTACGCCAGGAAACGCAACAGGCAGGAACAACAATCGTGACTCGCATCCCCGCTGGTATCGGACACCGCATATGCAGCCATGCCGTGGCATGGGTCACCGCCCTCATGCTGGCGGTGGCCATGGTCTGCATCCCGCAGGCGGTCGCCATGGACGACGGCACCGCCACGGACGCGGTCACCGTCGACATCGACACCGCCACGGCGCCGGTCACGGCGCAATCCGGATACCACCTCACGCTGGACATCGCCAACCCCACCGATCACGCCCTGCCCGCGGGCACGGTCACCCTGTCCACCAACGTCCACTACACCTTTATCTCACGCACCGATATCCAGCAGTGGGCGCAGGACGAGGTCGGCATCCCCACACCGCAGGTCCTCGCCGAAGTCCAGACCCCGGAGATCGCCCCCGGCGGCACCGCGACCGTCGCCATCGATGTCAACGCCGATAACGCCGTGCTGACGTCCATCGCCGAGTGGGGCCCCAAACCGTTGCGCATCGACTTCCATACCGACGGCACCAGCGTGGAGACGCACACGTTCCTAACACGTTCCGCCGAAGGGTTGAACGGTGCCGCCACCCCCGCGCTGAACGTCACCGTGGCCCTGCCGTTGTCCAGCACCCAGTGGCAGGTCGACACGGATGACCTGACCACGTTGCTCACCGACGGTGCCGACTCCGACGTGGTCTCGTTGAGCAAGACCGGTGAGGCCCAGGTCAAGGAACAGACCCAGCTGCTGAACAACCACCCGGGGGTGCAGGTTATCGCCGACCCCACATATCTGGACGCCATGCGGATGCCGATCCGCAGTTCGGCTATCATGCAGCCCGCCGGATTCGACATCACCGCCTATGCGGCGGCCTACACCAGCCGGTACGACCGCACCGGCATCCGCGCGGAGGACTGGAACGCCGCAACCGCCCTGGCGCAGTACCGGCAGGCGCTCGGCGACGACGAAGCCGAATTGGACGCCGTAGCCTGGCAGGGATCGGCATCGTGGACCCAGCAGGCGCTGACGACCGCCAAGCGACAGGGGTATGACACCGTGGTCGCCACCAGCGATTTCAGCGATATGTCCCTGGGCATCGTACGCACCGACACCACCGTGGTCCCCACCGACGCCGGCGATGTCACCGTGCTCGCGGCGCAGCCCGTTCTCAGCGGATTGGCGCAGGGCCAGGCCACCAGTCAGACCGCCACGGCGGAACGCACCGCGGGAGGCCGTCTGGTCCGGTTCGTGGCGCAAAGCGCGTTCTATCAGATGGAGCAACCCTATACGGAACGCAACCTGCTCATCTGCCTGGACTCCTCCACGGACACCGCCACATTGGACGCCCTGCTGTCCGCCATCGAACAGTCGCCCTGGCTGCAGATGACGGACCTGCACACGCTGATGTCGGCCACGCCCTCCGCCACCGGACAGGACGCACTGCTCGCCGTGCCCGACAGCGATGGCGCCGGACAGGCCGTATCCGAGCGGTTCACGCCCGCGTTGGACGCCTTGAGCAACGCCAACGACGTCGTCATCCGCTTCCGCGATTCCGTCCTCACCGATGCGCAGGAGGAATCGATGAAGGCCAGTGAGGACACCCAGGCATTGGCCCGCCAGGATGCCGACAGCGTGACGCATCGTTCCGAGAACACCACCGCATGGGTCAACCAACTGCTGGCCGTGAACCGGCGATGCGCCCTGCATGCGCTGTCCTACAACGCCACCGCGGACAGTGCCACGCTCGCCGGGCCTCAGACCATCGCCGAAACCCTGTTCAACGCCGTCAGGATCACCCCCATCGAGAGCCTGAACGTGGTCAGCGAAACGGCGAATATGCCCGTCACCGTCAGCAACGCCCTGCCGTACCCGGTACGGGTCCAGGTTTCGGCGACCACCGATTCCATGACCATCGTCACCTCCCGGCTGGTCGACGTGGTCGTGCCGCCGACCAGCGAGGAGCAGACCACCCTGGCCATCCGCGTATCGACCTCGGGCACGGCCAACGCGCAGCTGACGCTGCTGGACCGTGAGGGGAACGCGTTCGGCGCCGCGCAATCGACCACCATCACCAGTGCGTTGCAGATCAGTGACATGAGCGGGTTCATCATCATCGTCTGCGCCGTACTGCTCGGCATCGCAGGCCTCTGGCGACAGTTCCACCGTGTAAAGGACCCCGACGAATGAGTTCCTCGATCGGACGCAATTCACTGATTATGGCCTCCGGCACCGCAGCCTCACGCGTGACCGGTCAGATCCGCACCATCCTGCTCGCCGCGGCAATGGGCACCACCGGCATGGCGGCCAACGCCTACCAGGCCGGCGCCATGATTCCTCAGGTCATGTTCACGCTGGTCTCCGGCGGCATCTTCAACGCCGTGCTGGTGCCCCAGATTGTGCGCACGCTGAACAGCAAGGACGCCGAGGAACGGCTCGACAAGCTCATCACCGTGGCCATCGCCCTCCTGCTGGCCGTCACGGCGCTCATGGCGGCGGCCACGCCGCTGCTGACGACGTTGTACGTGAACGGCAGCCCGGAGCTGACCGCCCTGACCAACGCCTTCACGTTGTGGTGCATGCCGCAGATCTTCTTCTACGGGCTGTACACCGTCATCGGCCAGATTCTGGCGGCCAAGGACCATTTCGGCACCTATGCGTGGAGTTCCGTGGGCGCCAACGTGATCAGCTGCATCGGGTTCACGGTGTTCATCCTGCTGTTCGGCGGGGCCGACCAGCAGTCGGTTGAGTTCTGGACCGCCGATAAGCTGGCGCTGACCGCGGGCGCCTGGACCGCGGGTGTGGCGTTCCAGGCGCTGATCCTGTTCGTGCCGATGGCTCGCATCGGCATCCGGTACCGTCCGCGCTGGGGGCTGCGGGGCATAGGTCTGCGTTCGATGGGGCCGGTCGCCGCGTGGAGCGTCGGCGTGGTGGTCATCAACCAGCTGGCCAATATCATCAACACCCGCATCACCACCAACGCCCCGGAAACCGCCGAGATGCGGCTGGGGATCAGCCAGTTCGACGTGGCGGGCAACGCCACCTACCAGAACGCCTATACCCTGTTCATGCTGCCGTACTCGCTGATCGCCGTGTCGGTGGCGACCGCGATGTTCCCGCAGATCTCCCGCGCACTGGCCGATCATGATCTCGATGACGCACGCCGGCAGCTCAGTTCGGCGTTGCGCAATGTCGGCGTGCTGATGTTCTTCTTCGCGGCCGCGTTTGTGGTGATTCCCGCGCCGATCACCCTGGCGCTGCTGCCGTCGGTGAGCGTGGACGAGGCGCTGCTGATTGCGGGGCCGTTGGTGGGTCTGGGCATCGGTCTGCCGATGACCTCGGCGTATCTGATTATTCAGCGCACCTTCTTCGCGTTCGAGGATGGCAAGCATCCTTTTATATTCGCATTCGCCGCCTCCGGCGTGCAGGTGGTCACCGTGGTTGCGGCCACGTTCCTGTTGCCGCCGCAATACTGGGTCACCGCGCTGGGTGCTTCCGTGTCCGTGGGCAACATCCTGTGCTTCCCGCTGCTGTTGTGGATGCTGCGCCGCCGGTTCGGCAATCGAATCGATGGTATGCGACTGGCACGTTCGTACGGTAAGGCCATCGCGGCCGCCGTTGCCGCCGCGGCCGTGGGCATTGTCCTGCTGGATCCGGTGTATGCACTGGTCGGTGCCGATTTCGGCGCCGATGCGGTGAACTGGCTGCAGGCCGTCGGCATATGCGTGATATCGACCATCGTGATCACCGTGGTGTATGTGGGCGCTCTGTGGCTGATGCGTTCCGATGAGCTTCTGGCGGCGATCGGCATGGTACGGTCCCGGCTCGGCGGCCGCGCCGCACGGGATGCCGCCACGGTTACCGCAAAGGGGCAGACGCCGCGGGATACCCCGGATTCTTCGGCTATCCCCGCCGATACAATGGCTACTAGTTCGCAACAAGCGTCCATTTCAATGTGCTCGGGAGTTGAGGGAAGCATGAGACCGCAGTTGGGAGATACCATCATCAACCGTTACGTTTTGGTGTCGCCGCTATGCGAGGAACAGGGCCTGCAGGTGTGGAAGGCCACCGACCAGATCCTCGATCAGGAATGCCAGCTGTTCATCATTCTGGACGCATCGGCCGTTGGGGAAGCCGATACCGCGGCGTCGGTGATCGCGGCGTCGAATGAGCACCGCTGCACGCCCATTCTGCATATCCATCACGAGGATGACGCGCTGATCGTCGTGACCGAGCCCGATACCGGCGTGAGCCTGGCTGAATACCTTGACGGTGGCCGGTTCGGCACGTTGGGGTACGACGCCATCCGCTCCATCATCGGGGACACCGCCTATACGGTGCGGCATCTCATGGACAATGGTGTCGTGCACCATGCGATCAGTGCGGATACCGTGCGCGTGTCCACATCCGGTGTCCAACTGGCGGACGCTCCGGTGAGTATGATGATTGCGGATTCCGTTGCATATGCCGGCTCGTCATCGGCCGAGGAACTCGCGATCTGCCAGCTGTCGGCGCTGCTGTACCGTTTGCTGACCCATCGTCGGTATGAAGCAGCATCAGATATGGAAGCGTTGCCGGAGGACACACCATACGAGTTCCGGCTCATCTGCTCCCGTGGACTTCGTATCGGGGATGAGGCGCCGCTGGCTTCGATTCCCGAATTCATGGCCCTGCTGAACACGTGGGTCACCGTTCCGGAACTGGGCGACCAGCACCTCCCACTCCCCACCGCCACCGGTCAGGCATCAATCCAACGTCTCGCGATTCGACCGACCGATGTCGAAAACCTCATTCCGATGCCCAAACTGGTGACCTCCCACCCGGCGACCACCGAACCGGACGTAACTACGGACGGTACATCAGCGGAGCATCAGTCGTCGGCGGCAGCCGTCGCGGCTGCAACCGCCAACCCCGTCAAATCGCTCTGGGATAAGGGACGCACAATCCTGGCCGAAGGCATCGATTCGGGTCATCATCCCACCGACTCCGGCAATCTGTTCGGCACCCAGTATCCTACGCAGGAACCAGTGGGCAACGAACGATTGACGATTCCGCTGGATGTGTCCAGCGTACGCGCCGAACCGGCTAGCCCCTTTGAGGAGACCAGCCGCATCCCCGTCATCGACGACAACGGCGTTCCCGTCGAATCCGCGTCCGCCCGGGCCCTGCAGGCCGAACAGTCGGTGCCGGATGGAACAGTTCCGCCCAGCTTCACACCGAAGGAAGTGGTCCGCGCCGAGGATCTGGACGATGCGGATGTGTCGGACCAGACCATCTTCGGCCGGCTCACCACCAAAACCATGGCGATCATCGCCGCCGTGGTCGTGCTGGTTGCGGCGCTGTTCGGCACCATGCATATCCTGTCCACCAATTCGAGCGACCCGAACGTCATCCAGACCGATGGCGAGGCTTGGCCGGAGTTCGACCCCGATGCGGTTCCGTTCGGCAACGATAGTGCAGCCGCCGAATCCGACGACACTGAGGACACCGCTGACGACACCGCCAAGGACGAGAACAAGACCGATCAGTCCGAAGACCAGCCGGATACCGATACCGCCGAACCGGCTGATGAACAGGACGCCGACTCCGAGGACGCTCAGGATCAGCCCGCCAAGACGCACGAACTCATCACCGCGGATAAGCAGGCTTCCGCGGTGCCGACTCCTCGCCACGTCAACACCACACCATTCGAGATCCAGTCGGAATCGTTCATCAACGCGCCGTCGGCGAACGGCTACGGGTATGCGGTACATCTGGCCCAGCCGCAGGACGTCTACCGTATGGTCATCACCATCCGCTCCTCCGGCGGACGTGGGTATGTCAAGGTCAACACCACCGACCCCAACGCCGGCGAGCAGGTGGCGGAGTTCACGTTCGCCGAGGGCGACACCACCGAGGTCATGTTCGACACGATGGTGAACACCCAGGATATCCTGCTGTGGGTGCCGACCGAGGATCTGCCGCAGAACCAGCTGTACATCGACGAGATCCAGTTCTTCTGATCCGTCTTCACCCCGCGGCTTTCACGGGAACGTTCCGGCCTTGTACGTTACGGGGCCGGAACGTTTTGCATATAAGCCTGCATATAAAGAGGATAGCGTTGTCCGTCCAACACCGTTCACTACCGCTGTACTGCGTGATTGGCGCCGATGCCCTGTCCCGCGCGGGCAACGCCATGACCACCATCGCCGTGACCCTGCTCATGGTCCCGTCGGACGCCGCTATTCCTCACGATGGGTGTTCCTGCTGATGTTCGCCTGCGCCTGTCTGCCGCCGTGTTGCTGTATGGCCATGCAGATTCCATTCCCCGTGGTCCTGGCGGTCATCGCCATAGCAGGATTGTCCGCCGGGTCCATCAACCCGATGATCGACACCATCCTCTATGCGTTGATTCCCGGAGATATCCGCGCACGTACGTTGGGCGCGCTGACCGCAGCGGTCAGCGCCGGCATGCCATTCGGCAGCGTGCTGGCTGGTTATCTGGGCCAGTCCATGCCGCTGCCGATGGCGTTCGCCATCATCGGCGGCTGCTATGCCGGCGTTTTTGCACTGACCGGATTCGGCCGGCACTGGCGGAAGTTCAATGAGTCCTTCCGTCACGCCACGGAAGTCTGAACCAAAGCAAGCGGCGATTCCCCTGTGAACGGAATAGATGATGCGTCATCCTACGTGTTCGGATATTGTTGAGGCATGAGCGATATTCAGGATGTTGTCATTATCGGTTCCGGCCCCGCCGGATACACCGCGGCCATCTACCTGGGCCGCGCCGGGTACCGCCCGCTGGTTATTGCGGGCGCCGTCACTCCCGGTGGTCAACTGGTCAATACCACCACCGTGGAGAATTTCCCCGGATTCCCCGACGGGATTCTGGGCCCTGATCTGATGGATGCCATGCAGCGGCAGGCCGAACAGTTCGGTGCCCGTCTGGTCTGGGACGACGTGGTATCCGTCGATTTCGGCGATGACGTTCACACTGTCACCTGCGATCAAGGTGATGTGTTCCAGGCACGTACCGTTGTGGTGACCACCGGATCCACGGTGCGCAAGCTCCAGGTTCCCGGTGAGGAGACCTACGCCGGGCGCGGTGTCTCCTACTGCGCCACATGCGACGGATTCTTCTTCCGTAACAAGCCGATTGTGGTGGTTGGCGGCGGCGACAGCGCCTGCGAGGAGGCGCTGTTCCTCACCCGATTCGGTTCCTCGGTCACGTTGATTCACCGTCGTGACGAATTCCGCGCTTCGAAGATTATGGTGGAACGTGTCCGTTCCAACCCGGATATCACGTTGATGATGAATACCGTGGTCGAGCAAGTCAACGGCTCCGACGCCGGTGCCGAATCGATCACCGTGCGCAACCGCGCCACCGATGAGGTGACCGATGTTCCGGCGAACGGCATCTTCGTGGCCATCGGGCACACCCCCGCCACCGATTTCCTCCACGGTGCCCTGGCACTCGATGACGACGGCTACATTCTTGTGGACGGCGCTTCGACCCGCACATCCGTTCCGGGCGTCTTCGCCGCCGGCGATGCCGTGGATCGCGTCTACCGCCAGGCCATCTCCGCGGCCGGCATGGGATGCCGGGCCGCACTCGATGCGCAACGGTATCTGTCGGGCGACTAATCTCCCCCGCTGATTCAACGCAGAAGCCCCGCACATCACGACATGGAACCGTGGTGTGCGGGGCTTTTGTTTCACGTGAAACTTTGTTCGCGGCGGTTCTTTACACCCATCCCGCTTGGTCGTCATCCTGAGGTGTCAAGGATTCGGGAACCAAGAGCTTCATGATGCGGTCCATATCCTCCGGCGAAGAGAACACGATCTCGATGCGACCATGCTTCGCCGTACCCTTGATGGACACCTTGGTATCGAAACGATTCTCCAGCGATTGCTGGATGGCTGATCCAACCCAAGGATTAGCGGCATGAGTCCTGCGTTTCTTGGGCCGCTCCGATGCCGCCACCTGCATCGATACGATCTCTTCGGTACTGCGCACCGAAAGCCCCTCGCTGATGATGCGATCGGCCAGTTTCTCCATCGCCTCTTCGGTTGGCAACGCCAGCAACGCCCTGGCATGTCCGGCAGACAGCACACCCGATGCAACCTTCTTCTGCACCGTGACCGGGAGATTCAACAGTCGCAGGGTGTTGGCGATCTGCGGACGCGATTTGGAGATCGATTTCGACAGCTGCTGTTGCGTCAGTCCGAATTCATCGATCATCTGTTGATAGGCGGCCGCCTCTTCCAGGGAATTCAATGCGACACGATGCAGGTTTTCCAGCAACGCGTCACGCAGCATGTCGTTATCCGACGTTGTCTTGACGATGGCCGGAATCGTTTCCAACCCAGCCAGCTTCGAAGCGCGCCAACGCCGTTCGCCCATCACCAGTTCATACTGGCCTGGGGTCAGCCGGCGGACCACGATGGGCTGCAGGACGCCGACCTCGCGGATAGACTCGGACAGTTCACGAAGATCATCCTCATCGAATATCGTTCTCGGCTGGTGGGCATTGGGCACAATCGCGTCCAACCGCAGCTCATCCAGATACCCGCCTTGCACCGGCTGCAGCTCCACCTCCGGCTCGGCCTCGGATGTTTCACGTGAAACCTTCGGCTCAGGTTCCTTGGATTTCGGGGCAGGTGCCGACGGCTGGGCCAAGGTCGTGTCAAAGAACATGTCGCTCGGATGCACGATGGTGTCCAACGACGGCATCGACGCACGTTTGCCCGAGGTCTTCCGGCCACTTCTGGTGGTGCCTGATGCCTTCGGCTCGGCCGGCGCGGCAGCCTGCTTCGCTTCGTCATGCGGAGGCGTTTCGGGTTTTGCCGGTTCAGGCGTCACCGTTTCGGATGGCATGGCCTCGCCAGGCAGCGCAGGGAACAATGCGCCTAATCCCTTACCCAAACGTGAACGTGAGGACATCTCAGCGCTCCCCTTTCCTCTTGTCGATGGCATCCAACACCATCGGCGAACGTCGTGCGATTTCCAATGCCGCTTCGCCATACGAGATGGCACCCACGCCATGTGCGTCGTAGCGGATGACGGTCTGATTGAAGCTGGGGGCCTCGGAGATCTTCACCGTACGTGGGATGGTGGTGTCCAGCACGATGGTGGGATAATGCTTCTTCACCTCATCGAACACCTCACGACTGAGCAGAGTGCGGCGGTCGAACATCGTGACCAACATCGTGGAAACAATCAGCGCGGGATTGTAATGCTCCTGCACCAGACCAATGGTGTTGATGAGCTGGCCCAATCCCTCCAACGCGTAATACTCGGCCTGGATGGGAATAAGCATCTCGGTGACCGCGCACATCGCGTTGATGACCAGCAGCCCCAGGCTCGGCGGGCAGTCGATGATGACGTAGTCCAGATCATGATCGGCAAGATGTGTGTCCAACGCCCGCTTCAACAGGAAGGTGCGGTCGGGCATATCCGCCACTTCCAACTCGGCGCCGCTCAGATCGATGGAGGCCGGCACCACCTCCAGGGACGGGAAATCTGGACACGGTTGCATCACTTCCGCAACAGACAGCCGTCCCTCCAGCACGTCGTAGACCGAGGGCTGCCCTGATGAGTGCCTGATCCCCAATGCGGTGGAGGCGTTACCCTGCGGATCCATGTCGATAACCAATACGTGGGCGCCATGATCGGCCAATGCCGCGGCGATGTTCACCGCCGTAGAGGTCTTCCCTACACCGCCTTTCTGGTTGGCCACGGCGATGCACCGCGTCCGTTGCGGACGAGGGAAATCGACCTGCTGGAGTCGGCGATACCTGCTGGCGGCATCAACCATGTCGGCGCCCAACGGCGAACCACCGCCTTGAAAGATCCGATGAATCGTCTCAGCGGCAGATTCGATCCTGTGTTGTTGCTCCGCCATGAACAGCCCTCCTCAGTGTATGCAGTATCTTCCAGTCTCACGGTGCGCATGGACATTGCACCGGTTTCATTAACCATGTGGATAGTGTGAGTAACAATGTGGATAACTCAATCCACAAGTCGTCTCATATTGCCGATAATCGTTGCAATTCCAACGAAAAAGTTATCCACAGAATTATCCACACATACGTGGATAACTGTGGATAACACTTATCGTTTGCGCACAATAACCACGTGGGTCGGCTCCAAATCACCGCCAACCGGGGCCACAACCACGCGTGCGCGCATACCCCCGGCGGTACGAATAACACGCTCGGCCTTGTCCAGTTCCGCCTGAGCAGAACGCCCCTTCAAGGCGATCAGGCTACCCTGAGGCTTGAGCATCGGCAACGTCCAGCCGGTCAGTTTCGTCATGGGGGCCACGGCTCTGCAGGTCACCGCATCGAACGGTCGCACCTGCGCATCTCGCCGCTTCAATGCAGCGATAATCTCTTCGGCGCGCGCCCTGATCACCGTCACGTTGGACAGCTCCATAAGCACCACACACTCATGCAGCCATTCCACACGACGCTCCATCGGTTCTATCAACGTGAAACGATGTTCCGGCATGCAAGCCGCAGCCACAATACCCGGGAATCCCCCGCCACTACCGACATCCGCAATCGATGCGTTCGTCTTGCCGATCTCGCGTCGGATAAACGGCACAATGGCCGCCGAATTCAGGATGTGCCGTTCCCACAGGATTCCGACGTCCCTTGGTCCGATCAGTCCCCTGGGCTCCCCTTCCGTGGAAAGTTTCACGTGAAACTTCCGCAAGCGCGGCAGCGCCTCCCCCAGTACCTCTTCCAGAATCGGGGAATCATCCAGCGGATCATGAATCTCGGCGTCTCCGGGCATGAACGCATCCTCTCATTCGACACATACAATGATGGAGGACCGATACCGGCCCTCCATCATATCTTATACTTCGAAACCCAATGTCCACAATGCGGACATCACTCGTCGTTACCAGCCTTCATGTACACCGTCACGTAGCGATGGGGTTCCTCGCCATGCGAGCGGGACTTGAGCCCCTCCTCACGCACCACATCGTGAATCACCTTGCGCTCGAAGGAATTCATCGGCTTCAGGTTGACCGGCTCGCCGGTCTCGCGCACCTCGTCCACGGCATCCAATGCAACGTCACGCAGATGCTGACGCTTGCGCTTCAGGAACCCGTCGACATCCACAATGAGATGGGAACGCTCACCGGTCTTCTGCTGCACCGCAAGGCGCGTCAGCTGCTGCAACGCATCCACCACCTCGCCGTGACGGCCGATCAGATGCTTGATGTCCGAATCGTCATCGGCAACGATCTGCACCATGGGGCGGTTGTTGCGGACACCCAACTCGATATCGCCTTCGTAATCGACGATATCCAGCAGGCCCTCAAGATAATCGGCGGCGATGTCGGCTTCATCATTGAGCTGATCCATCGTTTTCTCGTCGTCATCCTGCGCCATTGTTCTGTACTCCTTACTCGAGGGGTTGTTGTTCAAGTCGTTCACCGATACCGAGCTTACGCGGTATCGGAAAAGGATGCGTCCCCGCCATCCGACATACGGCAGGGACGCAACATCGTTATTTCTTCTTCCGCTTCTTACGCTGCGGCTGCTGGCGCTGATACCCTTGGGTCTCGCGCCGTTCGGCCTCCTCCTTGGCCTTGACCAGCTCCTCCTCTTCGAGGGAGATCTGGCCCGCCTTGGCACGGCGGGCGTTCTCACGGTCATGGTCGCGGATCTTCTTGCGTTCGGACGCCGGGGAGCCCGGGGTCGGGAAGTTGTAGATCTGCCACATCGAACGCAGCAGGTTGCAGATGTTGTTGGTCAGCCAGTACACCAGTACGGCGAACGGCATCGCGATGCCGGAGAAGATGTACATGATCGGGAACACCCACAGCATCATCTTCTGCATCATGGCGGCCTGTCCGACCATGGTCTCCTGGTTCATGTTGCGCTTCATGCTGTTGTACTGCATGAACCACATGCAGGCGCACATCAGCGCCACGAAGATGCCGATAACGATCTTGCCCGACATGTCCGCCGTGGTGAAGTTATCGGTCACGCTCACCCCGAACACGGTGGTCTGGGAGAATTCCTCGGCGGTCGCCTGGTCGAACGCGCCCAAGGCCGCACGCTTGCCGTCGGCGATGTAGGGGATGGCGGACAGCACATAGAACATGCACATGAACACCGGGCCCTGGATGAGCATGGGCAGGCACGAGCCGGCAGGGTTCGCGTCGTTGTCCTGGTACAACTTCATCATCTCGCGGCTCAGCGCCTCTTTGCTGGCCTGATCGGTTTTGCCCTTGTACTTGTTCTGGATGTGCTGCATCTTGGGCTGAAGCGCCTGCATCTTGCGCATCGACTTCATCTGCCGGTAGTACAGCGGGAAGATGCACGCGTGCACCACCAGCACCAGGAAGACGATGGACAGCACCCAGGAGAAACCAATCGGCGACATGCCCAGCAGCTTCAGGAATTCATGGAACAGGTTCATCACCTGCGTCATCAGCCATTCGATCGGCGTCAGGATCTTGTACAGCCAACCGAAGAAGCTGGTATCCAGCAAAAACTCGTTCGAAGTATTCATGATCAGGCCTTCTCCTTATCGTCCCAGGCCAGTGGTGTCAACCGAGGCTCCTCGTGAGCCTTGGACCAGGAAAATCTGTAGAACAGCGAATACCGTTGGGGTACGTCATCGATGCCTCCACGACTCCACGGCCGGCATCTGAGCAGACGCAACGCCGCCAACAGCCCTCCACGGCACGCGCCGAACCGTTCAATGGCCTCTATGGCGTACCGAGAGCACGTGGGATAGTACTTGCAGCATGCAGGGGTGTTCGCGGAGATATGACGCTGATACCACCGGATACACCGAATCATGCCCCTGCCCACGCTGCCGTTCATCGTTGTCCCGATTTGCGCGCGATGGATTCGAACAGGGAATGAATCTGGCCATCCAACGAAGCGAAGGATGCGGATGAAGCGCTGGGCTTGGCCCTAAGCACCACATCACAGTTCGGGGGCAACGCATCCTGATGGTGTGCCGCCGATACCCGGAACCGACGTTTGACGGTATTCCTGGTTACCGCATTGCCAACGGCTTTGGACACAGCGAGGCCGAGACGACGATGACCATCCGCCGGGGTTGCAGCCTTCGAAACATCGCCGCGTACCAGATAGTGCGCGACGATGTCCGAATCAGAGACCCTGCGGCGGCATTTCAGCACCGCGACAAATTCACGGTGGCTCCTCAGCCGCTCCACGCTGTCCCGCGCTGTTGGAATCAGGCGGAGAGGGACTTGCGGCCCTTGGCGCGACGACGGTTGATGACGGCGCGGCCGGAACGGGTGCGCATACGCAGACGGAAGCCGTGCTTCATGTGACGACGGCGGTTGTTCGGTTGGAATGTCCTCTTCATAATCTAATGCTCCCGGTGTTTTTGCCACGCCTGAGCGCGGCTCCTCATGAGTCAAGCTCTACTAACGTACTCTGACCCCTACCCCAAGTCAAAACACCGGACGCGTTTGTTCAAGCCAACTTCACAAACACCGGCCGTAAAACGTTGGAATGGTGCCGCACATATGCGGAAAGTTATCCACAAATTACACGAATGTTATTCACAATCCAGTCATTTCAACACGCAAGGGTGTGGATAACTTCCTCGATTCGGAGTAAACATGGACTACTGTATTTCAGTTGTCAACAACACGCTGCGATGAGGAAAGGGACCCTGGTGGCTGATACGACGATCAACCCTGCGGCAACGCAGGCGGCCGACATCTGGTCGGACGCGCTGGCCGTTCTCCATAGCAGCACCTTGTCGGCCCGCGAAAAGGGATGGTTCGAGGACGTGGTGCCCGAAGCGGTGTTCGGCACCACCATCGTGCTGTGCGTCAGCAACGCCGAGGTCCAGCAGACATTGCAGACCACGCTCAACGAATCGTTGATGAATGCGCTGCGGATCGCCTCGGGACAGGAGATGTTCCCCGCGTTCAAGATCGCGCCCGCCGTCGAGGAACGCCCCGCCGCTCAGCCGGAGCGGCCGCATACCAAACCCGTCCGGAACGAGGAGCGCACGCCGGAAGCCCCGTCGACATTCGACCCGTATGCGGGCAAGACCTCGGTTCAGGGCCAGCTGCCCATCCCCGCCATGATTCCATCGCAATCGTTCGAGAGCGGCGAGCGTGGACCGGCGCTGGATCCGGAGACGCATTTGAATAAGAATGCGACGTTCGACACGTTCGTGCCCGGCGACTCCAACCGCTTCGCACGCACCGTCGCCCTCGCCGTCGCCGAAGGATCCGGACAGGACTTCAACCCCCTATGCATCTACGGCGGATCGGGACTGGGCAAGACCCACCTCCTGAACGCCATCGGCAACTACGCCCTCGTCAAGGACCCCACCCTCAAGGTACGCTACGTCACATCCGAGGAATTCACCAACGAATTCATCGACGCCCTCCAGAACCCCAGCCAAAGCCAGGGCCGCATCGCCGAATTCAACCGACGCTACCGCCAGGTCGACGTCCTCCTGATCGACGACATCCAGTTCCTCGGCGGCAAGGAGGCCACCCTCGAACAGTTCTTCCACACCCTCGAACAGTTCTTCCACACCTTCAACAGCCTCTACCAGGCCAGCAAACGCATCGTCATCGCCAGCGACGTCGCACCCAAAAACCTCAAAGGATTCCAACAGTCGCTCATTGCCCGGCTGCAATCAGGCATCGTGGTGGGGCTTAACGCCCCATCGCTCGAAACCAGAACGGCGATCCTGCGCATGACGGCCACCATGCACGGATACGACATCCCCGCCGAGGCCATTGATCTGCTCGTCGAGCAGTACCCCGACGACATCCGCACCCTCAAAGGCGCCCTCACCCGACTTGCCGTCATCGCCACGCTCACCGGACAATCCATGACAGCCCAGTTCACCAAACGGGAACTCGGCATCATGGCATAGCATGCCACGCAAACGGAAGTGTTCGCAGCGGCGTCCTCCCGCTTCGGGCGCTTCCGCCGCACGGTATATCCACCAGCATCTTGTCAGACGTCATCTTCACCGGAGCCGCTGCCGTATCGTTCGACCAGACGTCGGCCCACGGCGGCCATGGCGTCGCGCAACGACTGGGGCTGCACAATATCGATGTCGACGTTATCGGAATATTGGAGGGCCCACCACAAGACGGTCTGCGGGTCGGCGTGCACGGCGACCTCATACGTGCGCGCATCCACTCGGCTGACCGAGGGGCGCTCGAACCAGTCATAGATGCATGACAGGCTGCTGACATGCATCAGGATGTCCTCGGCCTGGCCGGTCCATGGGTATAGGCGTTCCGCCAGATAATCCGCCAACGAGAACGGGGAGCCATCCGGCGCGTGCAGCTCCTCCAACGGGCACTCCTGCCGTACACCCTCCACAATCCGCAGGTCGCGAATCCTATCGACATGCGCGAATGCCACGCCGTTCTTGCCATGCATATGGCAGAGCAGGTAGTACATGCCGTTGCGGTACGTCATCTGATACGGGTCGGCACGGTATTCCCGCGGTTTGCCGCTTTCCGGATCGATACGCAGCGTCAGACTGCCATCCACCGCGTAATCGCACATCCGGAAGCACACCACGCGTTTCCCGCTGATGGCCTCGTCGAGATTCTCGACATTCGACAGGAACTCGCGATTGTACGGCTTGGGTACCCGTATGTTCCGCAACCCCTGTGAATGTGCGCCGGCGAATCCCGCAAGAACACGCAATCGGTCATAGGACTCTCGCGCATACTCCTCATCGATGCGGGACAATGCCAGCCCGTCACCGAACAGACGCAGCTCGGCCACATCAATCGCAGGCTCCATGCACCATCCGGGGCGTGCATCGGCACTGTCCGCCTGACGCATATCGGTTGCGGTCAAACGCCGAACCGTCCTACCCATAGGACGCTGGGCCTCCAACAGTTGCAGGTGGGCGTGCACCGTTTTCTCGGTTGCCCCCACTCTATTGCTCAGCTCCTTGACCGTTAGGCCGTGTTCCGAATCGGTATGTTCGGCCAGTTCGTTCAGGATATCCACCAGAATCTCGTTGGTGCTACGCGTTTTCCTGCCTGCCATGCCGCCCTCCCGGACTCGACGCCTACCCTCATCATAGCCGCGACGACACGCCGGGCATGTGGATAACCGGTATCGTTCGACCACATTGCCCGATCCATCTAGACGTCGGCGGCACGCCCCGTCTACCGTCATCATCATGACCAGACAACACATATCATCCGATACGTCGAATATTCTACGTACAGCAACGCTGGTGGTGGCCGTGTGTACCACGCTCGGACTGCTGGGCACGGTGCTTCAGATGTGGGCGCTATTCTCCGGCGAATACTCCCCATGGGGCGCGCTGCTCATGGTGTCGATGCTGGCCACCGGCTGGCTGACGGTGGTTACGGCCCTGGCATCCCTCGTCCTGGGCGCCATCAGTCTCTGCCGCCGTTCGTGCAGCCGTTGGATATCGATATACGCCATCACCGTGGGCGCGCTGCCGCTACTCGGCGTGCTGGGCACGCAACTGCTCTAACGCATGCGCCAGATCGGCGGGGTACCTCGACTTGACGGTGGTCCATACGTGCGTACGGGGATGCCGGAACTCCAACTGCACCGCATGCAGCCATTGGCGTTCCAGACCCAACTCGGCCGCCATCACCGGATTCGCCCCATACATCGGGTCGCCCACCAGCGGATGCCCGATGGAGGAGAAATGCACACGAATCTGATGGGTACGCCCGGTCTCCAGATTCACGCTCACCAGCGTGGCCTCGCCGAAACGCTCCATCACATCCCAATGCGTGACCGCCTCCTTGCCGGCGGGGGTTACGGTGAATCGGAAATCGGACACCTTGGCACGCCCGATCGACGCATCGATGGTGGCCTTATCCTCCTTGAGGTTGCCCTGCACCAGGGCATGGTAGGTCTTCACCACCTCATGTTCGGCGAACTGACGCCGCATCTCCTTGTATGCCAGCTCCGACTTGCACACCAGCATCAGACCGGAAGTGCCGACGTCCAACCGGCTCACGATCCCCTGCCGCCCCGGAGCACCATACGAGGTGATATGCACCCCGCGGTCCAGCAGACTGCCCAACACCGTAGGGCCGGACCACCCCACCGAGGCGTGCGCGGCGACGCCGACCGGCTTATCCACAACGATAACGTCATCATCCTCGTAAGCCACGCCCATATCATCGGCAATGGGTTCGGGGGCACGGCGTTCCTCCTGCAGGTCGAACTCCACCATGTCACCGGCCTGCAGGATTCCCGATTTCGCCACGTCACGCCCCAATATGCGCGCCTGCCCGCTGGCAACCAGATCAGACGCCTTCGCCCGTGAGATACCAAGCATCTTGGCCACGGCAACGTCGAACCGCTTGCCGATCAGCGCATCAGGAGCCGGTGCCAGATGGGTCATCGCCGCTCCTCACCAAGATCCGATTCACTGAAGGGCACCCCCAGCACCAGCAGCAGCACCACCGCAATGCCGGCGCCCACAAGAAGGATATCCGCCACGTTTCCCACGGACCACCCGTAGTTGATGAAATCCACCACCTTGCCGTTGAGGAAACCGTCCGCATACGCCACACGATCGATCAGATTGCCCAACGCGCCGGAGAACGCCACGGACAGCACCACGGTCCATGCCAGTCTGACGGTTTTCAACGCGCCGACGGCCAAGAGCACGCACGCCACGGCAGCCAGCAACGATATAGCCCAGGTGGCGGAGGAGAACAGCCCCAATGACATGCCCGGGTTGAACACCAGCGTGAACGACAGCAGTCCGGGAATCACCGGCACCGTACCGGCATCGGCCAGCGCCTGCTGCGCCCAGAGCTTGGTGCCCTGGTCAAGGACCAATCCGACAATCGCAATACACGCAAAGACGGCCACGCGTGTGCGCAGCCGTCTTTGTTGACTCACAGTCATACGGTATCAGCTCCGGTCAGGTCAGTTCTGCTCGACCTGATTGAAGTTGTTCGTATCCGAGACCTGGGAGACCAGCTGGCCGAGGAACTCGGTCAGTCGAGCGCGGTATTCGCTCTCGAAATGCTTCAGGCTCTGGATGTTGCCCTCGATGACCTTGCTCTGGGTCTCCAGGTTGTTGCGGACCTCCTCGGCATAGGTCTCGGCGGCGGTACGGGTCTTCTGATCGTACTCGGCAGCGCGGCGCTGGACCTCGGCCTCGTACTGGTCGGCCGCCTGGTGCTTGGTCTCGGAGTACTGGTCGCCTTCCACATGCTTGTTCTGCATGTAGGTGTCGGCATCCTGACGGGTCTTGACCGCGTAGCTATCGGCCTCGGCACGGGTACGATCCGAATACTCGTCGGCATCGGCGTGCACGCGCTGGCTGTAATCGTCGGCCTCGGTGCGGGTGCGGGTGGAGTAGTCGTTGGCCTTGGCCACGGTCTCCTCGTAACGGTTCTGGGCCGTGTCGGTGATCTCCTTGGCCTTGGCCTTGCCCTTATCGACGTACTGGTCGTGCAGCTGCATAGCCAGCGTCAGCATGGCGGTGGCGCGCTCCGGCTCGGTGGTGGCGGCCGCGGCGGCACCGGCGATCTTCTGCAGGCTGCCGGTCTCCGCGGCGGGCTCCACCTTGGCCATCTGCTCGCGCAGCTGCGCCTCACGATCCTGCGATTCCTTCAGCTGGCGCGCCAGCTCGTCAACCTGCTGGGCCTTCTGGGCGGCGGCACCGGCCTGATGCTGGGCGGCGGCCAGCTGACGGGAGAGATCCTCGACGCGGGAGCGGAACTCATCACGCTCACGCTGCACGGAAACCAGCTGCGCGGCAACATCCTCGTTACCGGTAGCCTGCGCGGCCTGAGCGGTCAGCTGATCGACCTGAGCGCTCAGACGATCCACCTGTCCCTTGAGCTGCTCGTTTTGGGCGGAGAGCGCACGGTTGCTCTCCTGGGCCTCGGTCAGCTGCGCGGCGTCGACCTGTGCCGACTGGGCATCGGCGTTCGCCGCGGCGGTCTTCAGGCCTTCGTTCTCCTCCTGCAGCGACTGCACCTGTGCGGTCAGCTCGGAGATCTTGGTGTTCAGGCTGGCAACATCCGGACCGAGCGACTGCGTGGACTGGCTGCCCTGCATGGCCTGACGGCCCAGCGCCTCAACGGTTTCGGTGACCTGATCCAGGAAGTCGTCGACCTCGTCGACATCATAGCCTTCCTTCAGACGAACGGTTCGGAACGTATGCTCCCTAATGTCCTTCGGCGTCAACAGAGCCATAAATCTTGCACCTCGCTTCAGGCATAGTGCCTCGCTATGTACGTACTCAATTTACGATGCTAGCACGTCCCCTGTGCAGAACGCCATTACACATGCCATTAAAGGAGAATCCGCAACACGATCAGAGCGAAATACAGCACGATGAAGCTGACATCGAAATATATCGGCCCCATGGGAATCGGCGGAATATAGCGCCTCAGCCACCGCAAAGGCGGATCAGTGAGCCTATAGACCGCACCGATCAACGACAACACCACGCCACGCGGACGCCACCGCGGGGCCAGCACCGCCACCCAATCCACCACCATCCGAATCAGCAATACGGTGATATACGCACCGATCAGCCAATCGACGATGCGCGCGAAGACAAATAACAGCATGTCCCCAGCCTACCAAGAGAACCGGGGACAAGCTGATAACGAACAGCGAACCGTCAGTCCGAGAACAGATCGTGGGACGACTTGGACGTCTGCGGTTCGTCCACCTTGATATTCGCCGGGCTCAGCAGGAACACGCGCGGGGTCACCCGTTCGATCGAGCCGCGCACACCGAACACCACACCGGCGGAGAAATCGACGATCCGGTAGGCAACAGCCTCCGGCACACCGGTCAGGTTGAGCACCACCGGCACACCGTCGCGCAACGCACGCCCCACCATCTGCGCCTCGTCATAGGTCTTGGGGTGAATCGTCGTGATACGGCTGACCCGCCCCGGGAACGGACTGGCGGACGATTCACGGGAGGCCCCGGAGGTACCGGACGACGCGTTCGAAGTCATCGGCGTGACCGAATGATCCGAATCGAACGACGATTCGGCAGGTTCCTCGTCAAGCACCGGATCGTCGTCAACGACATCCGTCATGCCCAGATAGGACATCGCGTTCTTCATAAACCCAGCCATCACGATTCCTTTCGTTACAGTCCGTCGATTCAGCGCAGGAAGTCAGGGATGTCGAGATCGCTGGGGTCGTTGGACGAGATGACGTCATGCTCGGTTGTCTCGTCGAAGGACCGCGACGCCGCATCCCCAGTGGACGGCGCGAATGCCGGGGTTGTCTGCTCGGTGACGACCGGGGCCTGAGGCTGCGCGGGCGTAACGGAGATCGGGGAAGGCTGGGCGGACGCCACGGCAGGCGCCAACGTGATCTTCTCCTGCGAATCCTGCTTCTTGCTGGCGGAGTCGAATCCGGCCGCGATGACCGTGACCTTGACCTCGTCCCCGTAGGAGTCGTCGAGCGCCAGACCCCAGATGATCTGCGCCTCCGGATGGATGGCGTCGCGCACCAGCTGTGTGGCCGCAGCCGCCTCCTGCAGGCCGATGTCGCTCGGGCCCGCGATGTTGATCAGCGCGCCGTGAGCACCCTCGATGCTCTCCTCCAGCAACGGCGAGCTGATGGCAATCTCCGCGGCCTTGGTGGCGCGGTCCTCGCCACGGGCCGAACCGATACCGAACAGCGCCGTGCCGGCCCCACGCAGGATGGCGGTGACATCGGCGAAGTCCACATGGATGTACGAGTTCAGCGTGATCAGGTCCGTGATGCCCTGCACGCCCGCCAGCAACGCGCTATCCGCGGTCTTGAACGCCTCCACGATGCCGATGGAACGGTCGGACAGCTCCAGCAAACGATCGTTCGGGATGACGATCAGCGCATCGACCTCCTTGCGCAGGTTCTCGATGCCGAGTTCCGCCTTGTTGGCACGCTGCGGGCCTTCGAACGCGAACGGACGCGTGACCACGGCAATGGTCAGAGCCCCCTGCTGGTGCGCCGCGCGGGCCACGATCGGACTGGCACCGGTACCAGTGCCGCCGCCCTCGCCGCAGGTGACGAACACCATGTCGGCGCCCTTGAGGGCCTCCTCGATATCCGACTGATGGTCCTGGGCGGCCTTCATGCCGCGCTCGGGGTCGGCACCGGCACCGAGCCCGCGATTCTGGTTATCCCCCAAAGAGATCTTCACATCCGCGTCGGAACGCAGCAAATCCTTGGCATCGGTGTTGACGGCCACGAATTCCACGTTCTGCAGGCCTTCGGCGATCATGCGATTGACGGCGTTGCCGCCGGCTCCACCGACACCGACGACCTTGATGTTGGTCTTGTCGCTGAATTCAGTCTGGGCGATCTCGCTCACCATAGTCTCCTGTCACTCACGGTTACGCATAACTCTATCGCAGTCGGCCTGACAATCAACGCAGATTCTCAAGCGTGTACCGCTTTTTAACAACTCTTTTGCAGTCCAGGCAATTTCCGCGCCCCATCAGTAGCTGGCGTCCATCGGATCGTCGCCGAACAACGCCTCGCGCTCCTGATGTGTGGTCGTCCGCGAATCCAACCAGCCGTACGGCAGGTGCACCTTCTTCTGGAAGCGCACCCGGCCACGCGGCTTGTCCACCACGCGCTCCGGATAGGGCGCGTCCTGATCCAGCTGCGCCACCTCGCGCTCCACATCGGTCAGCGACTCGCATTCCATGAACGCCCGGCGGGTGGCACCTCCGACCGGGAACCCCTTGAGATACCACGCCACGTGCTTGCGCAGGTCATGCACGGCCATCCGCTCGTCACCGTCATAGAACTCGGTCAGCAGCCGCGCATGGCGTACGATGATGCGCCCGACCTCACCCAGCGTGGGATTCGTACGCTCCCCGCTGCCGGCGAACGCGTGCTTGATGTCGGCGAACAGCCACGGGCGCCCCTGACAGCCGCGGCCGATGGCCACGCCGGCGCACCCGGTCTGCTCGACCATGGCCAGCGCGTCGTCGGCACCCCAGATATCGCCGTTGCCGAACACCGGGATGTCCAGTTCGCTCACCAGCTCGCCGATCCGGGACCAGTCGGAATGCCCGCCGTAGTATTCGGCGGTGGTGCGGGCGTGCAGGGTCACCGCTTTGCACCCCTCCTCCTGGGCGATACGGCCAGCCTCGTGGAAGGTTTCGTGATCATGGTCGATGCCGACGCGAATCTTGGCGGTCACCGGAATATTCGCTTCGCCGCAGACGCGCACGACCCGCTGGATAATCTCACGGAACAGATCGGTTTTCCATGGCAGGGCGGAACCGCCGCCGCGGCGGGTGACCTTGGGCACCGGACAGCCGAAGTTGAGGTCCACGTGGTCGGCCATGTCCTCGTCCACCACGATGCGCGCCGCCTGCTCCACAATGACGGGGTTCACCCCGTACAGCTGCAGCGAACGGATCCTCTCCCCCGGCGCGAACCGGCATAGCCGCAGCGCCTTGGGGTTGCGCGCCACCAGCGCTCGGGCCGTGATCATCTCGGCCACGTACAGTCCGTCCAGGCCGTATTCCTCGCATAGCACGCGGAACGGCCAGTTGGTCACGCCCGCCATCGGCGAGAGCACCACCGGGGTCTCGACGTGCACCGGCCCCAGGTCGACCGGCGCGATGCGCACGGCGGACGTCGGCTTCGCATCGGTGCGCGGATCGACCGAAACGGTTTCGTCGACGCAGTCGATCACGGTTTCCTCTGACATATCCGGATTCCCATCCCTATTCACGGCGACGGGACCCAGACCGGACGTTGTGCCGGACTGGATCCCGTCGTCTTGCTGTCAATCGTATCGGTCTGACTCAGTACTGCCCGCCGGCTTCGGCCACCTTCACCGGTTCGCTCTCGTCGACGCCCTGCTCCTTGGCCACGTCCTGGCCGCCATCCGCGGCCTTGGCGCCGACGATGGAGACAGGTCCCTGCGGGTAGCGCACGCGCTTCTCGCCGACGCGCTCGGCCACGTACTCGGCCACCTTGTCCAGGCTGACGCGCTCCTGGGCCATCGTGTCGCGCTCGCGGACCGTCACGGCATGGTCGTCGATCGTGTCGAAGTCCACCGTCACGCACAACGGGGTGCCGATCTCGTCCTCACGGCGGTAGCGGCGGCCGATCGCGCCGGCCTCGTCGTAGTCGATCATCCAGTCGTGCTGGCGCAGGTCAGCGGCCAGATCCTGGGCGATGCCCTGCAGCTCCGGCTTCTTGGACAGCGGCAGCACCGCGGCCTTGACCGGGGCGAGCCTCGGATCCAGACGCAGCACGGTGCGCTTGTCCACGCCGCCCTTGGTGTTCGGGGCCTCGTCCACGTCGTAGGCGTCCACCAGGAACGCCATGAGGGAGCGGGTCAGGCCGGCGGCCGGCTCGATGACGTACGGGATGAAGCGTTCGCCGGTGGCCTGGTTGAAGTAGCTCAGGTCCTCGCCGGAGTGGTTCTGGTGCGCGGTCAGGTCGAAGTCAGTGCGGTTGGCGATACCCTCCAGCTCGCCCCACTCGGACCCCTGGAAACCGAAGCGGTATTCGATGTCCACGGTGCGCTTGGAGTAGTGGCTCAGCTTCTCCTTCGGATGCTCGTAGTGGCGCAGGTTCTCCGGCTTGATGCCCAGATCGGTGTACCAGCGGGTGCGGGTGTCGATCCAGTACTGGTGCCATTCCTCGTCGGTGCCCGGCACCACGAAGAACTCCATCTCCATCTGCTCGAACTCGCGGGTACGGAAGATGAAGTTGCCCGGGGT
>NZ_DGVO01000040.1:30085-34014 GCF_002394995.1 Bifidobacterium sp. UBA4282 | reverse complement strand
TGATCTCGTTGCGGAAGCTCTTGCCCATGTTCGCAATGCCGAACGGCGGCTTGGAGCGCGAGGAGGTCATGACGTTCTTGAAGTCCACGAAGATGCCCTGCGCGGTCTCCGGGCGCAGATAGTGCAGGCTGTTCTCATCCTCCACCGGGCCCAGATGCGTGCGCAGCATCATGTTGAAGTCGCGCGGTTCGGTCCAATTGCCCTTGGTGCCGCAGTCCGGGCACACGATGTCCTTCAGGCCGTTCTCCGGCTCATGGCCGTGCTTCTCGGCATAGGATTCCTCAAGCTTGTCCGCGCGATGGCGCTTGTGGCAGTTCAGGCACTCGATCAGCGGGTCGTTGAACACCGAGACGTGACCGGAGGCCACCCACACGGCCGGCGGCAGGATCACCGAGGTGTCCACGCCCACCACGTCGCCGCGGGTCACGACCATCGAGCGCCACCATTCGCGCTTGATGTTGTCCTTGAGCGCCACGCCGAGCGGGCCGTAGTCCCACGCGGAACGGGTGCCGCCGTAGATCTCGCCGGCGGGGAAAACAAATCCGCGACGCTTCGCGAGGGATACCACTTCATCGAGTTTGCTTGCAGCCACAATGCACCTTCTGGTTTGAACGGTTTGGGGTCTTGTCAAAGACCTCAGGATACCGATAGACGCTGACAGCACGGACCGCCGGTTCATGCCCGGGTTGTCCGCTTGACGGCGTAGCGTCGGAACCGACATGCAGGGGAACCCCGCACGGGGTTGAGATGGGCCACAAGCCCGACCCTTTGAACCTGTTGGTTAAGACCATCGTAGGGAGCAGCTATGAGCATCGACTCGTCCAACGCATCATCCGCAACAGTCCCGTCCGCATCGCGGCCCGGCGATCTGCCGGACGATCATCCGCTGCGCGCTCGCATCGCTGAAGCGGTCCACGCCGTACGGGACACCACGCCGCTGGCCCAATCGTTCACGAACTTCGTCACCATCAATCTGGTGGCGAACGCGCAGCTGGCCGTCGGAGGCACCGCCGCGATGAGCTATCTGCCGGACGATGTCCTGGACATCGCGGCCATCTGCGGCGCCACCTACATCAACGTCGGCACGCTGCTGCCGTTCTACAAGGACGCCCTGGCGGACATCGCCCGCGGACTGCACGACCAGGGCAAGCCGTGGGTGCTCGACCCCGTGGCCGCGGGACTGGGCGCCACGCGCACCGCCATCCTCGAATCGTTCCGGGACGTGCCGCCGACCGTCGTGCGCGGCAACGCCAGCGAGATCATCGTGCTCGATCGTATGTGGGAACTTTCCGATATGACCGCCGACGCCGGGGAACCAACGACCCGTCCCGCCGGCGTGGAATCCGCCGACGAGGTGGAGTCGGCGATGCCGGCCGCCCGCCGCATCGCCCGCCATCTCGCCGCTCACTCAAACGATGGGCAGGGTGCGGTCGCCGTGTCCGGCGCCGTCGATTTCGTCACCGACGGCACGCGTGGTTACCGACTGCCCGGCGGCAGCGCCCTGATGACCAAGATCACCGGCGCCGGCTGCTCGCTCGGCGGCGTGGTCGGCACCTATCTGGCCGTCGCCGATCCGTTGACCGCGGCGATGGCCGCCTCCCTGCATTTCAACCGCGCCGGCGAGATCGCCGAAGCCGCCGCCCACGGCCCCGGCTCGTTCCAGACCGAATTCCTGGACGCGCTGTGGAATGTCACCGCCGAGCAGATCGCCGAATCCACGATTCTGCAGTGACACGGACGGCACAACGACATGGGCCGTTCGATTCAACGGCCCAATCACCACGGAAAGGATCGACGATGAACCGTTTCCCCTACCCCACAATGCGCGACCGCTTCGACCTGCGCGCCTACTTCGTCGTCGGCCCCGATGACACCAAAGGCCGTCCGGTGGCCGATGTCGTCGCCGCGGCGCTGCGTGGCGGCGCGACCTTCATCCAGCTGCGCGCCAAGCACGCCGACGCCCGCGATCTGACCGCGATGGCCGAGGCGATCGCCGCCGTCATCGCGCAGGCCGGCAAGGCGGACACTGTGGCGTTCGTCATCGACGACCGCGTCGATGCGGCCTGGCAGTGCCGTGAACTCGGCATCAAGGTCGACGGCGTGCACATCGGCCAGGACGACATGATGCCCGAGCAGGCGCGCGCCTTGCTCGGCCCTGACGCCATCATCGGCCTGTCCGCCGAAATCCTGCCGCACATCAAGACCGCCAATGCGCTGCCCGACGGCACCATCGACTATATCGGCGCGGGACCGCTGCACTACACCGCCACCAAGCCGGATGCGGCCGCGGTCGAAGCGGACGGCACCAAGCACGCGCTCGGCATCGCGGGGGCGCAACTGTTGTGCGAGGCGAGCCGTTATCCGGTGGTGGTCGGCGGCGGCGTGCATGCGGACGACGTGCCGGCGTTGGCCCGGACCGCGGCCGATGGATGGTTCGTGGTCTCCGCGATCGCCGCCGCGGACGATCCGGAACGAGCCACCCGCGAACTGCTCCAGGCATGGATCGCCGTGCGTGGGGACGCCCGGCACGGCGTTGCGGCGTCGGTGGCCTCCCACCTGCAATCGGATGCGACCGCTCCCCCGCAATGCGGTGCCGCCATGTTTGATGTCAAGCAACCGCACGGTCTGCCGCCGGTGCTGACGGTCGCTGGATCGGATTCGTCGGGCGGCGCCGGCATCCAGGCCGATCTGAAGACCATGCTGGCCAATGGCGTGTTCGGCATGTCCGCCATCACGTCGCTGACGGCGCAGAACACCACCGAGGTGCGCGCCGTGCAGAACGCCGACCCGTCGATCCTGGCCGACCAGATCGATGCGGTGTTCGAGGACATCCCGCCAATGGCGGTCAAGATCGGCATGGTCTCCAGCGCGGCGCTTATCGAGACGATCGCCGACCGGCTGACCGCGCATCAGGCGCGGAACATCGTGCTCGACCCGGTGATGGTGGCCACCTCCGGTGCCAAACTCATCGACGATGATGCCGTCGCCGCGCTCACCACACGGCTGTTCCCGCTGGCCACGGTCATCACGCCGAATATGCCCGAGACCGAGGCGCTGCTGGAGCAGGCTCTGCAGGAGCGTTCGTCGGCGAATGATGCCCCTGCCGCTCGACTGCTCAGCGAAGGGATTCGCGCCGAGGCGGATATGGAGACGGCCGCCCGCACACTGGCCGAACACTTCGGCTGCGCCGTGCTCGTCAAAGGCGGGCATGGCGTCAAGGACGCCAACGACGTGCTGGTGGAGCCGGACGGCACCGCCACCTGGTTCACCAGCCCGCGTATCGACAACCCGAACACGCACGGCACCGGCTGCACGCTCTCCTCGGCCATCGCCTCCCATCTGGCGCTGGGCGAGACACTGCCGCAGGCGGTACGCAGCGCCAAGGATTATCTGACCGGCGCGCTGGCCGAACAGCTCGACCTGGGCCACGGTTCCGGACCGATGGACCACGCCTGGCATTGGCACTGAAGCCGGCACACCAGAAGAAGGAGTTTGACATGAACGAATCCAAGCAGATCAACCGCAACGCAGTCCGGCAGGAGGTGCCGGTCAATCCCGAAACCGACAAGCCGTATATCAACACGGTGGCGGCCGTGGCCATCGCCCCCAGCGGCGTGGGCGCAGAATTGAGCGAATACGTCTCACAGGCCGTGGCGGTGATCCGCAATTCCGGCCTGCCGAACGAAACGAACGCGATGTTCACCAACATCGAAGGCGATCTGGATGATGTGCTACGCGTGGTACGCGATGCCACGATGAAGCTCGCCGAGCAGGGATACCGCACCGGCGTGACCTTGAAGCTCGACATCCGCCCGGGCTTCAGCGGCCAGCTGACCGAGAAATCGAAACTGGTGGACGAGCTCCTGTCCAAGTAGCCGGCAAACGGCAGACACCTCGCAGTATGCCCTTGCGCGTTACCCCCCCCCCCC
>NZ_DGVO01000040.1:27058-30019 GCF_002394995.1 Bifidobacterium sp. UBA4282 | reverse complement strand
AGAGCCGTATCATGGAGGGAGGGAACCGCAAGGGCGCGGTTCCCTGTGAAGAGGAGACACCATGGGCACCCGGCATATACTGACATGGAACCGTACGCACACCATCGGTCTGGTGGCGCTGTCCGCCTACATGCTGGTGGTGATCGGCATCGCTTCGCTGAGTGCAATCGATTGGAGTGCTTCGGTTACTTCCGCACCATTCTGGCTGCAACCGGCCATCGCATGGTGGTCAATCGGGTTGGCCACCTGCTGTCTGTTGGTCGGCGCGATGCGAACTAGCGACCTCGCATTCCCCATCGCAGCCACCGCCATGGCCACCATCGCATTTGTCGCACTCGAACTGGTCAGTGGCACGCTCAACGGGACCGTGGCGGATATTGCTCTCTGCATCATGCTGCCGCTGGTGTTCTATGCCGTTGTTGCGTTCCTGCCTTATCTAATCGGATGGCTGCTCATCCGCCGAATTCTTGCGGCGGCATATGTGTGGACGCAACACACACCGTTCGCCCGTCCTGCCCGTTGGATTGCGGGGCATCCCATGTTGACCGGATGCTGGATTGCGCTCGTTGCGGTCGTTGCGCTGGCGATATGCGTGCGTTGTGTCGATTACGTCGGTTTTGCCACCGGCCTGTTCCATATGATCCTTATGCCGCTGGTCACCCTCATCATCGCAGCCGTCGCCGGATACGCGGGCAAACCCGGCCATTGGTTTCCCATAGCATGCATCGTCGCCGAAGTCGCGCTGGTAGCGGAATTCACGATCGTCAGCCAAATCACCTACGGCCATGGCCCGCAATGGGATGCATTCCTGATGTATATCGTTCCCTTCGCCGTCATTACGATCCTCGCCTATCTCATCGCAGCAGGCATCCGCCGCACGCGTGCACATTAGCGTTTCGATCCCTTAGGAAGTGGTACGGAAAGCACAAACGATAACATTCAAGGCTGAGTACCATACCACGTAGGAGCCTGCTCACAGAGAGGATTGGTACCACACTATTCCATGCTGGGTGACCCGCCTATGGTACGGTACGGAACATGCAAAACACCCTTCTCAATGTTCCGTACCACAACTTTGCGGTACGGAGCCTCGGGAAACAGGTCCAAATAGTTCCGTACCACAGCAGGATGGTACGGACCCCGCAAGGCTACATCCTCAATGTTCCGTACCACGCGGTTGTGGTACAAAACGTATAGATAGCGCTTTTCAAAGTGTATACCGTACCACGACGAAGCGGCCCGGAGCACTTCCCATGGGAAAGAAGTATTCCGGACCGCTTCGATGTGCAACAAGAACTCGTGGAGAGGAAGGACTGAGAGGTTACTCTAAGCCATTGGACTTCAGGTGGTGCAGGGTCACACCCGTGGCCTTGAGCGAGCCGGACTCGCTGACCAGCTTGACCGCACGCGGGCCCTCGACTGGGAAGTCGTAGGAGCTCAGCACCTGGTGGCCGTCATTGACATAGACCTCCACCGAACCGCGGTCCACGAACACCCGCAGGGTGAGGGCGTCGGCAGCCAGCTCCGCGGCGTCCAACGGGGCGGCACGGTAGCCGCCATCGGTGCCGTGGCCGGCCTGCCGGTCAAGCACCACGCGGCCGAGCTGCGCGTCATACGCCACGTAGACGTATCCGCCGTCCTCGGTGGCATGCACCTTGAGCCCGCAACGTTCTGCCGTGGTGGCCTTCAGGTCGATCGTCATCTCGATCTCCACGGCCTCGGCGTCGTCGCTGAGCACCCGTTCCTCACCGGCGGACAGATCGATCGCACCGTGGTCGTACGTGTCCTCGCGCAGGCCCGCCAGTTCGGGCACCGGCACGGTGTGCACGTCGCCGTCCTCGCCGAGGAACACCTCGCGCGGCAGGGTCAGCTGGCCGCACCAGCCGTCGTCGGCCATCGCGTACTTGTAGTCGAACGGGCTCATCCAGCCGTACATGATGCGCCGGCCGTCCTCGGTGTCGAAGGACTGCGGGGCATAGTAGTTGTGTCCCCAATCCCACAGACGGAATTCGGTTTCGGGCTGGAACCGGCCGCCCGGCTCCCAGGAGCCGATCATGTAGCCGGCGTTGTTCTGGTTGCGGTTCATGAACCCGTTCGGCTTGGAGCCCATGGCGGAGAAGCAGATGACCCACTTCTCGTTGCCGTCCTTATCCTTGAGCGGGAAGAAATCAGGGCATTCGAGCATGAACACGTTCGGATCGGGATGTTCGAACAGCACGGTCTTGAACGTCCACTCGACCATGTCCTCGGAGGTGTACAGCCACATCTGGCCTCGCTGGTCGGCGGAAGAAACGCCGTGGATCATGTACCAGGTGTCGCCGGTCTTCCAGACCTTCGGATCGCGGAAGTGCCAGTGAACCTTCTCGCGCGGGCAGTCGACGACCATGCCGAGCTTGGTGACATGCGTGATCTCGTCGTCGTCCGGCACGGCCATGAGCTGCACCTGCCATTCGCCGCCGGTGTTGTCCACGCCGTTGGCCCAGCGGTGACCGGTGTAATAGAAGCGGAGCTTGCCGTCGTCTCCGATGACGGCCGAACCGGAGAACACGCCGTTCTTCTCCTGTTCGAGGCTCGGTGCCATCGTGATCGGCTCGCGGCGCCAGGTGACCATGTCCTCGCTGGAGACGTGTCCCCAGTGCATCGGGCCCCATGCGGTGCCGTACGGGTGCAGCTGGTAGAAGACGTGCCAGCGTCCCTTGTAGCGGCACAGGCCGTTCGGGTCGTTGATCCAGCCGCCGTTGGAGGCGATGTGGAACTTGGGGTACCAGCGATCGTTGCGCGACGCCGCCAGTTTGGCCACGCCGAGTTCGGCCTTGGCCAGTTCGGCGTCGTGGTCGGCGATCGGGGTGAGGATGGGAGTGAAGTCACTCATCGTTGCGTGCCTTTCTGATTACTTGGTGATGGTCGATGGTTGCACTACAGAAGAGCGGGAGGAGGCGGGGCGGCCGGACCGTCGGCTCT
>NZ_DGVO01000040.1:0-26986 GCF_002394995.1 Bifidobacterium sp. UBA4282 | reverse complement strand
AGCCCCGCCGCGATGTCAGGCCTTGGCTGCTTCCATGGCCTTGAGCTGCTTGTCGGTGTAGAACGGGTCGCCGCCGACCTGCTGGTCGTCCTTCTTGATGACGAAGAAGCCATAGATCAGTGCGACGAGCACGATTGCGGAGATTGTGAAGAAGGTCGGGCGGTCGCCCATCGCATCATGCAGGGCGCCCAACGGCACGGACAGGATGACCTGGCCCACCTGGGAGGCGATCTGGAAACCGACCATGTACAGCGTGGCGGAGAGCTTGGTGTCGAAGTGCAGCGTGAAGTAGCGGAACGCCGGCAGGCAGAACAGCGGCACCTCGATGGAGTGGAATAGCTTGACGATCGACACGGAAATCGGGTCATGGAACGCGCCGCACAGGCCGATGCGGGCGCACATCACGAACGCGCCGAGCAGCAGGGAGTTGCGCACGCCGATCTTGCGCATGATGATCGGGACCACGCCCATCATGGCGGACTCGAGGAAGACCTGGAAACCGTTGAGCGTGCCGTAGGTGGCGTCGCCGATCTCGGTGGTCGGGAACAGGCTCGAGTAGTAGGTCGGGAACATCTGCTGGTCGAACACGGTGTAGAAGGTGTTCGTGAAGATCATGAAGACGATGAGCACCCACAGGGTCGGCATGCCGAGCACGGAGACCATCTCCTTGAGCGACGGGTTGGTGCGCTCGGTGGAGTCGGCCTCCTTCTTGAGCTCGGCCTTCTGCTCGGACGGCACCCAGAACAGGTAGACGAGCAGCATGCCCAGGCCGCAGGCGGAGCCGATCCAGAAGTTGATCAGCGGGTTGATGTTGAAGGTGTGGCCGGCGATGAGGGCCACGATGGCGTAGCCGAAGGAGCCCCAGGCGCGGGACTGGCCGTATTCGAAGCCGAACTTGCGGCTGTAGCGCTCGGTGAGCGCCTCGACCAGCGAGCAGCCGGACATGAAGCCCGCGGACAGCACAACAGAGCCGAGCAGTACGCCCAGGAAGCGGGTGGTGCCGCCGGCGGTGAGCATCGGAGCGTAGATGAACTGGGCGAACGGGCCGACCAGCGCGGCGATGACCGAGACCGCGATGACGAGCTTGCGCTTGATGCCCAGCTGATCCTGGATCACGCCGTAGACGAACATGATGATCAGCGTGGCCAGCGAGTTGATGGAGTAGATCTGCCCCTGTTCGGCGGAGGTCATGCCCAGGCCCTTCTCCGGGTCCAGCAGCCACCTGGAGAAGAACGACCACCAGATACCCCACGAGCAGAAGAACATGAAGATGCCAAAGGAGCTCTGCAGATACGACGGGTTGCGCCATGCAGACCTTGATGCACTTGCCATGTGTGTCTCTTTTCTCTTTCGACGGACGCTGCCGTGCGACCGCCGCTGCCATTGACTTGATATTCGATTGTGCCGCGGACGCGGCGGATCTCTGTCCGGCTGCCGTGCCGTCCGGGGACCGTGATGCCATCATAAAACGTCAATCGTTTTACGTCAAACGATTTACACTCGTTGAGTGCCGTACGAATGTCAAACGATTGAAATAGCGCCGTTATTGGATTTCAAGACAATCGAACATCGGCGTGTCGCATCCAATATGTCGACCACACTACACGCAACCGCCGCACACAGTACGCTCAGCGGACCACGGACTCCTTCTCAATCAGCGTGCAATGGATCCTCGCGGGAATCGGCGAGTCCAGCGGCGGAATCGGAGCCCGCGTCGCAGGCATCGGCACATCGTCCAGCGACCGCCCCTCGATCATCGAGATCAGCTTGCACGCCGCCCAATACCCCATCTCGTAATGCGGCAGTTCCACCGTGGTCAGCTGCGGGGAGAACGTCTCGGCGATGACGCGATGGTTGTCCACGCCCACCACCGAAATATCCTTGCCCACGGTCAGCCCCCTGCGGGCCGCGCACTCGTAGACGGGCCACGAGCGCGCATCGTTGAAGCAGAAGAAACCATCCGGATTCTCCCGGTCGAAGAGCTCCCGGACCTCATCCAACGCGGGCCGATTGTTCAGCACGTCGATGACCAGTCGCCCATCGTAACCGATGCCGGCCTCCTCCAGGGCCCGACGGTATCCCTCCTTACGCAGGTCCTGCGCGATCATCGGCTCGCTGCACCCGATGTAGGCGATGCGCCGGCAGCCGGCCTGGATCAGCCGGTTGGTGGCGTCCTTGGCGATCATGATCTCGTCCGGTTCCACACTGGGAATCCGGCCTTCCGCATCGGTGGCGTCCACCAGCACCACCGGAGCGTCCTTCAGAGCATCCGGCACATGCGTGATGCGGTTCGACATCTTGGCGTACATGAAACCGTCCACGCCGTAGCGCTTCAGCGCGGCGATCTCCGTACCCTCGTCGGACTCGCCATCAGTGCTGACGGTGAGCATGATGTACCCCAATCGGCTGGCCGCGTCCTGCGCCCCGAGGATGATGCCGCCGGCGTACGGGGTTGTGGCGACCTCCTCGCTGATGAAGCCCAGGATATGGGTCCTGCTGGTACGCAGGCTGCTGGCCAGCGGATTGGGACGGTACCCCAGCTCCTCCGCGGTCTTCCGCACCCGCTCGGCGATTTCGGCCTTCACCCGCCCCGCATCGCGATGGTTCATCACCAGCGACACCGTGGATACCGAAACTCCCGCCTTCTGCGCCACCTGCTTCATCGTCGTCATGCATCAAACGATACACGCCCATGCCCCTCGGCGCAGCAGAAACGCACGAAAGACCGCCTCGCCGACCTGCGCAGACCCCTCCGACGGACAGCGGCTTGAAACCTTATTTCTTCACGCCGCCGAACCGGCGATCGCGGTGGATGTAGTGGTCGATCGAACGCCACAGCACCTCGCGGCCGCAGTCGGGGAACAGTTCGGGCACGAAGTCGAGCTCGGCATAGGCGGCCTGCCACGGCAGGAAGTTCGAGGTGCGCTGCTCGCCCGAGGTGCGGATCACCAGGTCACAGTCGGGGATGTCGGGGTTGTACAGGTGCTCGGCCACCATCTTCTCGGTCACGCGATCGCCGCTGATGCGCCCGTCGCGCACCTCGCGCGCGATGGCGGCGCAGGCGTCGGCAATCTCCGCACGCCCACCGTAGTTGATGCAGAACACCACGTCGATGACCTTGTTGTGCTTGGTGCGTTCCATCGCCGATTCAAGCTCGTCGATCACCGACTTCCACAGCTTCGGACGACGGCCCGACCAGCGCACGCGCACGCCCCACTCGTCCATCTGGGCCACGCGGCGGCGGATGATGTCGCGCGAGAAGCCCATCAGGAACCGCACCTCCTGCGGGGAGCGCTTCCAGTTTTCGGTGGAGAACGTGTACAGGCTCAGATACCGCACACCCGCCTCGATGGCCCCGGCGATAGTGTCGAACACCACCGGTTCGGCGGCCTGATGGCCTTCAGTGCGGATCAGGCCGCGCTGCTGCGCCCAACGGCCGTTGCCGTCCATGATCACGCCGATATGCCGGGGAACCTTGCCCTTCGGGAAATCCGGGATGCGCGAAGGATCGGAAAACGGCGCGGCGGGCACACTCAACGACGTGTAGTCAACGTTCTCAAAAGCCATACTACGCATCTTACCGGCTGAGCCCGTCTCCCGAACACGTCCGGGAGAAAACCTCCCAAAACGACTGGGTTTCGCCGCCGAGTCCGCTACAGGCGCATCGAACGCAGCGGACGTTCCAGATAGTATTCGGCCCAGTCCCCCACCAGACGGGTCACCCGTGAATCAGGCGGGCGTTCGCCGAGCGCAGCCCAATCCCCTGTCAGCAACGCCCGCAGTTGGAGCCGTTCCCCCTCGTTCAGACCGCGCGCCTCGGGTGTGCGATCGGCCGCACACATCACGCCACCGGCCGGAATCGACAGGTACGTCAGTGATTCACGCTCGCCGCAGACCACGCACGAATCGAGCCTGGGCGTCCAGCCGGCCAGGGCCAGCGCCCGCAGCACATAGGAGTCGCCGATCGATCGCGCCGGATGGGACTGCCTGGCCAGGGCGTGCAGAGCGCCGATGAGCAGCCGGTACTGGTCGACCGCCGGCTCATGCTCGGCCCCGAGGAGTTTATCGACGGTCTCCGCCATGATGCCGGCCGCCATGTACGCGTCATAGTCCGTTGAGATCGACGAGGCGTATGCCGCTATGGTCTCGGCCTGGGAGATGACGTCCAACGACCGACCCTCGGCGATGAGCACATTCACGCGCATGAACGGTTCCAGACGCCCGCCGAACCGCGATTTGGTCCGCCGGACGCCTTTGGCCACGGCGCGTACCTTGCCATGCATGCGGGTGAACAGGGTGATGATGCGGTCGGCCTCCCCCAGTTTGGCGGTGCGCAGGACCACGCCCTCATCCGTGTACAACGCCATCGCGCACCTCCATCCGGGTCTCAGTATACGAGCGGTTCGGCATACGAGAACAGGCCCCAGAACGCGAATACCAGTAGGACGGCGAACATGGCGGTTCCGGCCAGCCAGAACATCACGCGCCCCAATCGACGCGAAGCCAGCACCGGCTGCTCGCCGGTCACGATCTCCCGCACCGCACCCTTGCGCGGCGGCACCCGCAGGATGCCGCGGGCCGAGGCCACCTCGATCAGCCGGGCGAGCACGCCCGACCATTCCCACACCACCAGCGCGCACACCACCTGTGCCACCGGCCAGCTCCAGTACATGATGCCCGGATCATGCGCCGGCGTGCCGCCCCATGCCAGGTTCACCACCGACATGATGATGCGTCCCATGGCCGCCGCGAACAACAGCAGGGTGAGCCCCGTGGCCATGACCAGCAACGCCAGCGACCTGCCGAACCCGTGGCTGAAGCCGAACACCGGCTCCTTGCGCCGCAGTCCCTGCCGTATCCGGCGCGTCGCACCCACCAGAGCGACCGCCGCCGAGGCGATCAGCAGCACCAGCGTCAGGATATGCAGCACCACGCCGTAGATCGTGGCCACGCGCTGCGCCCGCAATGTCGGCACCGCGCTCGACTGCTGGATCGGCGCCCCCGCCACCTGTTCGCAGATCAGGTCAAGCCCGGCCAGCGTGCCGCCGATCCAGTCGATCAGATCGTTCACGTAGTTGCCCGCATACGGGGTGCCGAGTGCCGTCAGGTCGCCGGGCCGGAGCACATGGTTGCCACCGCGGTAGCTGCGTATCACCACGTCAGGGTTCCCCGCCCGCTCGCACATGTCCAGGATGGTGTTCATACCGTCGACCTGTGCGGTCATCACATCCCGTGAACCATACGCCACGAATGTGGGGATGGTATACGCCTCCGGCGTGAGCGTCCGGATGTCCAGATTCGTCAGTCCGAACAGCGCCGCGTCGATGTTGAACACGCGGCGGACGAAGGACTGGTAGCCGCCGTGGGCGCCGGCGAGCGTGAAATCCTGCGCGACGAAGAACGCCAGCGATTCCCGGGGCGTGAACACCATCGGGCTGAGCAGGATTTGGAAGGCAACGTCGGGGTCGTCCTGCAGCAGATAGCTGGAGATCCATGTGCCCTCGGAGGTGGCGTAGATGCCGACCGACGCATCGCGTGAGGGAGGAGCCAATCCCGCAGGCCCACGGGACGCAGATGTCTGCCATCGCACCGCATGCGGACAAGCAGCCGGTTCCATCGGGACGACGCCCGATACACTTGGGAACGTCAGGTATCCGTTCCCGGGAGGTTACGAGGATGAAGTCGCATGATATCAGGGCCGTGTTCTTTGACGTGGACGGCACCCTCACCAGTTTCACCACCCATGAGGTTCCGGCGTCCACTATCACGGCGCTCCAGCGGCTGCGGGAATGCGGCGTGTTGGTGTTCATCTGCACAGGCCGCGCGCCCTCGCAGTTCGAGGTGGTGGCGCGGATGCTGCCGGTCGAGTTCGACGGCATTGTGGCAGCCAACGGCCAGTACTGCTTCGACACCCAAGGATTCCTCGACACCCGGCCGATCGACGGCGATGACGTGGCCGTGATCGTCGATTGGCTGGACCGCAATCCGGACGTGGTCGCCACCTTCAGCGAATGCGACTACGTGTATTTCAACCGGATCACCCCCGCGATGGAGGCGACGTGGAACCAGCTGGGCAAGACCGCGCCGACGCGGTTCGTAGACGACCCACATACCCGTCCGTTCACGCATGAGACGTTCCAGATTAGCCCGTTCATCACCCCCGAGCAGGAGGCGGAACTGACCGGCCTGTGCCGGAACGTGACCGGGGTGCGCTGGCATCCCGACTTCACCGATATGATCCCCGCCGACGGCGGTAAGCCGCGCGGCATCCGCTGCTTCATGGAGCACCATGGGTTCTCCCGGGAGCAGACGATGGCGTTCGGCGACGGCGGCAACGACATGGCGATGCTGCAATTCGCCGGCGTCGGCGTGGCGATGGGCAATGCGAACGACGAGGTCAAGGCGGTGGCCGACTACGTGACCGATGACGTGGATCACGACGGCGTCATGAACGCGTTGCGGCACTTCGGCATACTTCAATAGGGACCACCCCGTTTCACAGCACGGCGGAGATCATCAGCAACAGCGCCAAGAGCGCCACATTGGCGATGGTGAACCACAGCAGGTAGCGACCGCGGCGCTGCGGGTATTCGCGCGCCACCATCTTGTAGGAGATCAGGCTGGCCATCGAGGCAATCAACGTGCCCAGGCCGCCCAGATTGCACCCTACGATCAGCCCCGACCAATCATCGGTGAATCCCGACAGCAACAGGGCGGCCGGTACGTTGCTGACGACCTGGCTGGCCAGCACGGACACGATCTGCACGCGCCCTTCCAGCATGACGGCCAGCAGGTCGCGGAACGGGCCGATGTTACCCATATTGCCGATGAAGATGAAGAACGCGACGAACGTGGCCAACAGCGCGTAGTCGACGCTGGCCAGCACACGCCGGTTCACCACCAGCAGCGTGATGGCGATCAGCGCGGCGACAGCCCATGGCGGCACCAGACCGAAGATGGCCAGCAGGCAGAGCGCGAATCCTCCGGTGCAACCCACCAGCGAACGCCGCCGGCATACGTGCACGTCCACCGATACGCCTTGCACGGGTTTCGGGCGGCGTAATCCCACACCGATCACCGTCGCCAGCACGATGCCGGAGACCGACACGTACGGCAGCGTCAGCGCCACCAGCTCGCCGAAACCCATCCCCGAACGCGCGTACAGATACAGGTTCTGCGGGTTGCCCATCGGGGTGAGCATGCTGCCGAGGTTCGCGGCGATCGTCTGCAGGATCACGGTCGGCACGATCAGCCGTTCCCACCCGGCCATGCGCAGCACCACCAGCGCGAACGGCACGAAGGTGATCAGCGAGACGTCGTTGGTCACCACCATGCTCAGGCAGAACGGCAGGAAGACCAGGACCATCACCATGCCGCGGGTGGTCGCCACGCGCTGGAGCAGCGCGTCGCTCAGCCGCGCGAAGATGCCGATCTGCTGGTACCCCTTCATCACCGCCATCAGCGAGAACAGCAGCGCCAGCGTATCCCAGTCGATGTAACCGAGGTAGTCGGCGGACGGCGGCACGACGAACGCCGAGGCCACAGCCAGCACCACGGCCACGCACAGCACCGTCTCACGGCGCAGAAACCCGAGGATACGTCGAATGGGCAGGGTCATGGGATGTCGTTCTCCATCACGGGGACTCGTTGGATGCTTGTGCGTTGCGGCAGGGATCGATGCGCGTCAGTGTGTGGCGCCGGCCACCGCGTCGTCCGCCTCGTTACCGCGGACCACGGCTTCGATGGCGTACCCCAGCGATGCGGCGATGGTGTCCAGCGGCATCGACGGGGTGCCTTCGGGCTTGTCTACCACCTGCCCGGGTTCGTACGGCACATGCATGAAGCCGGCGACGGTGCCGGGGAACCGCCGCTCGCACAGGTACAACGCGTGGTACATGATGCTGTTGCACACGAACGTGCCCGCCGTATACGAGACAAACGCCGGCAGATGGTGTGCGCGGATGCCCGCGACCATGGCCTTGACCGGCACGGTGGCGAAGTACGCCGCGGGGCCGTCCGCGCGCAGGGGCTGGCCCAGCGGCTGTTCGCCGTCGTTGTCCGGGATGCGGGCCTCGGCCAGGTTGATGGCCACCTGTTCGACCGTCACGCAGCTGCGGCCGCCGGCCTGTCCGACGCAGATCACGGCGTCGGGATGTTCGGCCGCGATGGCCTGTTCCAGCACCTCGGCGCTGCGCGTGAACACGGTGGGCACCTCCAGCTTGACGATTCGCGCCCCCGCAATGGTGTCCGGCAGCAGCTTGACCGCCTCATACGCCGGGTTGACGGATTCGCCGCCGAACGGGTCGAATCCGGTGACCAGAATCTTGCTCAGCATCATCAAACCTCCTGTATCGTGCTGCGACTTCGCAGTACTGCCGTTATCCGAATCCGACGCCGGTCCGCTCCGCCGGTATTCCTCATTCATTTATACCCGCATCCCGGCAAACCATCAGCATGCGACGAGCATGTAGATGATCTGCACGACGATCATGACGAACGCGGGCAGCACCTGGTTCCTGATCACGCCCATGCGGTCCTTCATCTGCAGCATGGCCACAGGCACGATGTTGAAGTTCGCGGCCATCGGCGTCAGCAACGTGCCGCAGTAGCCGCAGGTCAGCGCCAGGATGCCGACGACGGCGGGATCGGCGCCGAGGGAGAGCACGAACGGCGCGCCGATGCCCACGGTCATCACGGTGATGGCGGCGAAGGCGTTGCCCATGATCATCGTGAACAGCATCATGCCGAGCGCGAACACGATGATGCCGACGGTCAGGTTGCCCGCGGGGATCAGGCCGCCGACGATCCGCGCGATGACGTCGCCCACGCCGGCCGCGTCGAAGATCGCGCCCAGACTGGCCAGCAGCATCGGCAGCATGCACAGCGGGCCCATCGCGGACAGCAGCCGCTCGGAGTCGCCCAGGAACACGACGGGCGTGTTGGCACGGTTGAACGCCCACAGGATGATCGCGGAGACGAACACGCCGATGCAGCAGCCGGCGAGCGCGCCGATGGCGGGGATCAGCGCGCCGGCGATGGCGAAGACGCCGATGGCGAGCGCGGGGATGAACACCTTCTGCCCGATACGCCGGAAGTTGCCCTCCACCTCGGCGTCGGTCGGTTCGGCGGCCTTGCTCGGCTTGACGCGCTGGGCGATGGCGGGGATGACCATGATGACGATGAGCAGGCCGTCGACCATCGGCGGAATCCAGCGGCCGAAGGCGATGACGACGCCGAGCAGCGTCCAGAAGACGAAGGTTCCGTACCGCGACGGGTTGGACCTGTCACGCAGGTTATGCACGCCCGCGTAGATGCTCATCAGACCCATGAGGATATAGAAGACCTCCATGATCTTGTCGGCGGACGGGATGCCGGGATCGGTGAAGAACGCCATGGTGTCACTCCCCTTCCTTCACGGTCTGCACGGATGATTCGGGCGCAGCGAGCCGTGCGGGCGCAGCGGACGTATCGTCGCTGCAGTACCTGCGGCGCAGGTGGTTGTCCTTGATGATGTAGTAGACGGCGGTGACGCCCACAGCGATCAGCGCGACCGGGATCTCGATGATGGCCAGTCGCAGCAGGTCCACGTCGTAGCCGAGCGGCGCAAGCGTGGTCTTGACCAGGATCGCGCCCGAAGTGCCGACGAAGAGTACCTGGCCGAAGAACCAGGCCACGTTCTCCATACCGGAGGCCATGCCCTTGAGTTGTTCGACGTACTCGTCCGCCGGTTTGTGGCCGGAGGCCTCGACGGTGCCCACGGCCATCGGCATGATGATCGGGCGCACGAAGCCGGCCACGCCGCCGAAGCTCACGTTGAACGCGGCGAAGACCAAACGCATGACGCCGTACAGCGCGATGATGATGCCGGGCGTGGCGCCCTTGGCCCTGCCGATCAGCGCGGCGGCGGCCTGTTTCAGGCCGTTACGCTCCAGCGTGCCGGTGACCAGCAGGATGATGATGAACAGCGCCACGCTGCGGTTTGAGACGAACGATTCGCCCAGCGTAGTCAGGAAGCCGTCAATGCCGAGATTGCCCAGCAGCGCGGTGACGATGGCGGCCAGGAACACGATGAGGATCGAGTCCAACCGCAGGGCGAAGCCGACAATGACGACGGCGATGCCCAACAGCACCAGATATTCCATATCTTCAGTCTTTCCTCGTTCTCCATGCGGGTGGGCCCGGATATTCTCGGTCTTCCGGATCCCACCATGTGATTACCGGCCAATCACATTACCTCGATGCATAGTCATTCGAGCACACGCATATTTTTATGCACACCTAGGCGCGGTCGGGACGGCATGGGAGACTGGCAGGCATGAGCACTACAGTTATCATGCGCACCTCCGAGGGTGACATCACCATCAACCTGTTCGACGACCTGGCTCCGGAAACCGTGGCCAACTTCGTGGGCCTGGCCACCGGCGAGAAGACCTGGCGCGACCCGATGACCGGCGAGGAGCGCAACGAGCCGTTCTACGACGGTCTGACCTTCCACCGCATCATCAAGGACTTCATGATCCAGGGCGGCTGCCCGCTGGGCACCGGCACCGGCGGCCCCGGCTACGACTTCGACGACGAGATCGTGCCGACGCTGACCTTCGACCACCCGTACCTGCTGGCCATGGCGAACGCCGGCCTGCGCCGCGGCATGGACGGCAAGATCCACGGCACCAACGGCTCGCAGTTCTTCATCACCACCGTGCCGACCCCGTGGCTCAACGGCCATCACACGATCTTCGGCGAGGTGGCCGATGACGAGTCCAAGGCCGTGGTGGACAAGCTCGAAGCGCTGCCGACCGATCGCTCCGACCGTCCGGTGGAGCCCGCCGGCATCATCTCGGTGGAAGTGGTCAAGTAAAAGTATTCTGCAATCAACGATGGGCGGCTCCCCGGAGCCGCCCATTTCTATTGCATGCGGCGCAGGCGTGGCTCGGCGGAATCCTTGGCGCCGGTGATGCGGTAGACGTCGAAGACGCCGTCAATCTTGCGCACGGCGGACAACAACGTGTTCAGATGCTGCGGGTCGGCCATCTCGAACGAGAACTGGCTGATGGCCACGCGATCGGCGCCGGTGGCGATATTGCCGGACATGATGTTCACGCCGTGGTCCGAGAGCACGCGCGTCACATCGCTCAGCAGATGCGGGCGGTCCAGCGCCTCCACCTGGATCTTGACCATGAACAGGCCCTTGGTGCTCGTCCATTGCACGGGGATGACGCGTTCGGGTTGCCGGCGTTGCAGGTCGATCATGTTCTGGCAGTCGGTGCGATGCACCGATACGCCCTGGTTGCGGGTGATGAAGCCGACGATGTCATCGCCGGGGACGGGCGTGCAGCAGCGCGCCAGCTTGACCCAGACATCGCCCACGCCCTTGACGGAGATGCCCAGCGCATTGGTGGGCTTGGAGCGTTCCGGCGTGCGGCGCAGCGGCAGCAGCTCCTGCTCGGCCTCCTCGTCCACCTCGTCGGAACCGGCGTCCTTGACCAGATGAGCGATGACGTTCTGCGTGGAGACCTGACCGTCGCCGATGGCCGCGAACAGACTGTCCGGGTTCGGGTAGTTGAGCTCGTCGGCCACGCCGATCAACGCTTCAGGCGACATCAGCGTGGAGATCGGCAGGTTGCGCTTGCGCATGGCGCGGGTCAGGTCGTCGCGGCCTTCCTCGATGGCCTCGCTGCGGCGTTCCTTGCTGAACCACTGACGGATCTTGTTGCGAGCCTTCGGGCTCTTGACGAAGCTCAGCCAGTCGCGGGACGGACCGGCGGTGTCGGACTTGGAGGTGAGCACCTCCACGGTGTCGCCGTTCTCCAGTTTGGTGTCCAACGGCACCAGACGGCCGTTGACGCGAGCGCCCATCGTGCGATGACCCACCTCGGTGTGCACGGCGTAGGCGAAGTCGACCGGCGTGGCCTGCGCGGGCAGGGACACGATCTTGCCCTTCGGCGTGAACACGTAGACCTCGGCCGAGCCGAGATCCTCCTTCAACGAACCCAGGAATTCGTTCGAGTCGGGGGTCTCGCTCGTCCAATCGGCAAGCTGCTGAATCCACTTGAGATTGTCGGCCTCGCTGAGCTCCTGGTTCTCGCTGTTCTCACGCTTGCGATCGTCGGCGTCCGGCGAACTCAGCGCACGCCCGGCCTGCCCGTTGGCCTTGTACTTCCAATGCGCGGCGATGCCGAACTCGGCGCGCCGGTGCATATCCCACGTGCGGATCTGGACCTCCACCGGCTTGCCGCCCGGGCCCACTACCGTGGTGTGCAGGCTCTGGTACATGTTGAGCTTGGGCATGGCGATGTAGTCCTTGAAGCGGCCCGGCACCGGGCTCCATCGCGCGTGCACGGCGCCGAGCGCCGCATAGCAGTCGCTGATCGTATCGACGATGATGCGCACGCCCACCAGGTCGTAGATGTTCTCGAAATCATGCCCGCGCACGATCATCTTCTGGTAGATCGAGAAGTAGTCCTTCGGGCGGCCCGTGACGTAAGCCTTGATGTGCTGTTCTTCGAGATCCTCGTTGATCTCGCTCAGGATCTGCTTGAGGTACACGTCCCGCTGGCCGGCCCGGCGGGCCACCAGCACCACAATCTCGTTGTAGATCTTCGGGTAGAGCACCTTGAAGCTCAGTTCCTCGAGCTCTGTCTTGATGGCGTTCATGCCCAGCCGGTTCGCCAGCGGCGCGTACACGTCCAGCGTCTCGCGGGCCTTCTTCTGCGCGCTGGAGGTTTTCACGTACCGCCAGGTGCGGGCGTTGTGCACGCGGTCGGCGAGCTTGACGACCAGCACGCGCACGTCACGGCTCATCGCCACCACCATCTTGCGGATGGTCTCGGCCTGCGCCGAATCGCCGTATTCCATCTTGGAGAGCTTGGTCACGCCATCCACCAGACCGGTGACGGTGTCGCCGAATTCGGCGCGACACTCCTCCAGCGTGTAGTCGGTGTCCTCCACCGTGTCGTGCAGCAGGCCGGCCGCCACCACCAGGGGCCCCATGCCCAGGTCCGCCAGGATCTGCGCCACCGCCAGCGGATGGATGATGTATGGCTCGCCTGACTTGCGGCGCTGGGGGGAATGCTGGCGCACCGCCCGGCGGTAGGCGCGGTTGAGGATGTCCATATCCTCGTCCGGATGATGCGCCTTGCAGGCGTTCATAATCGGTTCGAGCGGATCGAGCGGATTGCCGCTGATCTCGCAACCAAGCGTACGAGCGGAGAAATACCTATCATCAACGTCGGACACCATCGTTGTACCTCCTCTCGTATGCACTCCATCCTACCCTTACGGGCTGCGGACGGCTGCGTGGAATGTCGGGATTCAGGCGGATACGCCCGTCGACCCGAATCCCCGTTCGGCGCGGTCCGATCCGGGCAGCGTTTCCGCCGGGATGAACCGGGCCTCCACATACCGCTGGATCACCAGCTGGGCGATGCGGTCGCCGGGGTGGAACGTCACGGTATGCTCCGGATCCAGATTGATCAACGGCACCTTGATCTCGCCGCGGTATCCGGCGTCCACGGTTCCGGGCGCGTTGAGCACCGTCACCCCCTGGCGTACGGCCAGACCGGAGCGCGGATGCACTAGCGCCACATACCCCGCCGGCAGCGCGATGGCCACGCCGGTCGGCACCAGGGCGCGTTCGAACGGCTTGAGGGTCACCTCCTCGGTGGTCACCAGGTCGGCGCCCGCGTCACCGGCATGCGCATACCGCAGTTCGATCGGATGGGATGGGTCGATCGACCGGATCAGCACCTCCACGTGCTCCGGCTCGTTATACGCCTCGTCGAATGCCATCAGGCGGCGCACTCCTTGCAGATCGGCTGTCCGTCCGCGGTGGTTTCGGCCAGCTGGCTGCGGTGCTTGACCAGGAAGCATTCCGAGCAGATGAACTCGTCGCCCTGCATCGGGATCACCGTCACCGAGGCGTCCTCGTTGCTCAGATCGGCGCCGGGCAGCTCGTAGTCCTCGGCGATGGCGTTCTCATCGTCGTCGATGTCGCTGGCCGAATTCTGCGCGCCCTTGCCCAGAGCCTGCAGCGACTCCTCGTCCTCGTCCTTGTTGCGGGGCGAATCGTAATCCTGTGCCATGGTGGTCCTTTCTCCGTAATGGCGATTATGCGCCATAGAATACATGACATTCCCCCGCATAGGATACACGATTTGAAATACTCGTAAAATCCGACACGTGGGGCACAATGGAATAAGGTCCGGTTCGCAAGAGGAAAGTGGTGCGCTCATGCCTGATCAGCCGCTTGTTCAAGCCCGTTTCGACCATGTGGACGCCGAGGGACGCCTGGTGTTCGTTGCAGGCGAGGAACAGTTCGCCGTCCATGCGGACGACACGCTGGAGCATGCCATCCTTGAGGCCAAGCAGATCACCGCGGAGATCGCGCCGCGGCCGGCCCCCTCGCAGACGTTGCCGATCTCGCAGATCCAGTCCCTGATCCGAGCCGGCGCCGATCCCGCGCGCGTGGCCGAACGCTATGGGGTGAGCGCGGCGCTGGTCAGAAGGTTCTCCGCCTCCGTGGAAACCGAGAAGCAGTATGCCATCGAACAGTTCCTTTCCGTGCCCGCTCCCAAGGACAGCCGCGCGCACACCCTGTCCGAGCTGATCGACCGCACGTTCGCCGCGGCACGGGTACGCCCCGAGGATGTGGTCTGGAAGGCCACGCGTCGCGGGCTGGAACCGTGGCGGATCACCGCGCAGTTCACCTCCGCCGGGCGGACCATCCGCGCCGAATGGTCGTGGAATATGCACGACAACGCCGTGACGTGCCTGAACCGCACCGCCGGCAAGCTGCTGGGCGAGCAGGGCAGCGATCGACCGGGACAGGCCGTTGAGCCCGCCGCCGAGGCGGGGTATGACGACGGCTTTGCCGTACCGCTGAATCTTCCCGGCGATTCCGCCCGCTCCGCCCGCATCGAGCAGACGGTTTCGGCGTGGAGCACGCCGGAGCCCACGATGCCCGCCGTCAGGCCCGATCTTGCGCAGCCTGCAGCGCCCGCGCCGGCCGATAACGCCGCAACGCCGCAGCCGGAACCGACCGTCTCCCCCGCGCAGACACCCGCAGCGGCTCCGTCGCCATCCGATGCCAACGCTGCCGACGCGGCGGCCGCCCCCACGCCGGCGCAGCCCGCGGCCAAGCCGAAACGCCGCTCCGGCCGTTCCGCCGTCCCCAGCTGGGACGAGATTCTGTTCGGCGACTGATCGGTTCAGTCCCGCTCAGTTCATGCCGGTCCGATTCGATTCAGACCGCTTCGATTCAGACCGGTTCAGGCCAGGTCGATCAGGCAGGGGATGTCCATCTCCAGCATCGTGTGCGCGCCGTGCACGCTGGGCAGTTGCATCGCCTGCGCCGTTTGTGTCCGCGAATCGACCAAGGTCAGCGACCCCACGGCCGAAACCAGCACGTCGCCGATCATCGGCTCCACACGCGGTTCGACCGGGCCGAACAGCCCCTCGGCCAACGCCTGTGCCCTGGTGCGGATCTGGGCCCTGTTCCCCAAGAATTCCCGCCATCGATCGGCGATATCCTCCGGGTCCTCGCTCTCCTGCGCGTACAGCATCACCGACCGCGGTTCGCCGCCCACCATCGCCACCCCCTGCGCCAGTTGCGGCGTAACGGCGATGTCGATACGCCGCTGCGGATCGGAGGAGACCATACCGTGATCCGCGGTGATGACGATTAACGTGCCCCTGGGCACACTGCGGCGTAGCAGGGCCAGCTGCGCGTCGATGCGTTCGAATGTGCCGATCCATTTGTCGCTGTCCCAACCGTAGGTGTGGCCGATCTTGTCCGCGTCGCGGATGTACAGATAGGTCAGGCCGGGCGTACGCGCGGCATCGGCGGCGGCGAGTACGCGATCACGGGGCAAAACGTTCGAGATGTAGTCGGTGCCGCGCAGCGCCGCTTCGGTCAACGGCGATGCGGCGAACTTCGGCAGGCCCGAGCTGGTGACGCGCACGCCCCGGTTCCTCAGCAGTTCGAAGACGGTCGGCTGACGTTGCAGATCGCGCGGAGGGATCGACTGCTTGAACTGAATCATCTGGGCCAGCTCGCCGGTTTCGGGGTTGCGTTGCGTGTATCCGGTCATACCGGTCAGTCCGGGGCAGGTGCCGGTGCCGAACGTGGACATGGCCGCCACCGTGGTGCTGGGGGCGCAGGTGGAGATCGGCCGCTGGTTGGCCGGCTCGTTCATCAGCGACCGCAGGTAGGGGGCGTGGCCGAGCCGCATCGCCAGATTCCAATAGCCCAGGCCGTCGATCAGCACCACAACCGCGGATTCGACCTCCGGCAGGCCCAGCTTCCGGTGTGCCTCGGCCGGGTCGCGGTGCACCGCCGTCGGCGTCGGGTGCCCGATCGCGCAGGCCAACGCCGGTAGCAGGCTCGACAGGTGCAGCGCTCCCCCACGTGCGGCGCCGTCGGCGTCGTCCCCATACCGCGCGACCGGCACCGGTCGCAGCAACTCCTCCATCTCGGGCACGTCCACACTCATACCGTTCATTCAACCACCGTCGGGCGAAAACCGAAGCCGGCAGGTTTCGCCGGTGCGGTACACTGGTTCGGTTTGTAGGTTTCCTATTGGTTGTTATGTTTGGAGCTTGTCGCATGGCATCACATCGCAAGACGGGGCAGCCGGCCTTCGACCCGCGCACGGTCAAGGAGCATATCGTCGAGACGCCGTTGAACGAGGAGATGAGCAAGTCGTTCCTCGAATACGCGTATTCGGTGATCTATGCGCGCGCCCTGCCCGACGCCCGCGACGGCATGAAGCCGGTGCAGCGCCGCATCGTCTACCAGATGGGCCAGATGAACCTGAACCCGGACCGCCCGTACATGAAGTCGGCGCGCGTGGTCGGCGAGGTGATGGGCAAGCTCCACCCGCACGGCGATTCGGCGATCTACGAGGCCATGGTGCGTCTAGCGCAGCCGTTCGCGATGCGACTGCCGCTGGTGGACGGCCACGGCAACTTCGGCTCCCTAGACGACGGGCCGGCGGCCTCCCGTTATACCGAGGCCAGGCTCGCGCCCGCGGCGCTGGGCATGAACGCGAACATCGACGAGGATACGGTCGATTTCGCGCCGAATTACGACAACAAGCTCAAGGAGCCGACCGTGCTGCCGGCCGCCATCCCGAATCTGCTGGTCAACGGCGGTTCGGGCATCGCCGTGGGCATGGCCACGAATATGGCCACGCACAACCTGGGCGAGGTCATCAACGCGGCCAAGCACCTGATGGCGCATCCGGACGCCACGTTGGAGGAGCTCATGCGCTACGTGCCGGGCCCGGACTGGCCGGGCGGCGGCATCATCATCGGGCGCGACGGCATCCGCGAGGCCTACGCGTCCGGCCGCGGCACGCTGACCACACGCTCGGCCACGCATATCGAGAACGTCACGGCCCGCAAGAAGGCGATCGTGGTGACCGAGCTGCCGTTCATGGTGGGTCCCGAACGCGTGCTGGAGCGCATCTCCGAAGGGGTCAAGAACCGCAAGCTCGAAGGCATCTCGGGCGCGATCGACCTGACCGACCGGCATAACGGCACGCGCATCGTCATCGAAATCAAAACCGGCTTCGACCCGAACGCGGTGCTGGTGCAGCTGTTCAAGCACACGCCGCTGCAGGACAACTTCACGATGAACAACGTGGCGCTGGTGGATGGCCGGCCGCACACGATGGGCTTGAAGGAGATGCTGCAGGTGTGGATCGACCACCGCCGCGTGGTGGTGCGCCGCCGCAGCGAGTTCCGCCGCACGAAGGCGCAGGAGCGGCTGCATCTGGTCGAGGGCCTGCTGCTGGCGATGGTGGACATCGACGAGGTCATCCAGGTGATCCGCTCCTCCGACGACGCGGACGCCGCCAAAAGCCGGCTGATGGCCGTGTTCGACCTGGATGAGGTGCAGGCCCAGTACATCCTGGATCTGCGGCTGCGCCGCCTGACCCGGATGAGCCGGATCGAGCTGGAGGCCGAGCGCGACGACCTGCGTCGCAGGATCGAGGAGCTGGAGCGCATCCTGGCTTCGGCGGACGAGCTGGACCGCGTGGTGGTCTCCGAGATGGACGACGTGGCCGACCGGTATGGTTCGCCGCGCCGCACGGTGCTGCTGGATGTGGATCCGGACGGCTCGATGCACCCGGTGACCGCGGCCGGGTCCGAGGGTGTGCCCGCGGGGGCGATGGAGGCCGTGCGTGCCGCGCACACCGTATCCTCCGCCGAGGCCGACGTGGCCGCCGCCGCTGCCGCCGCCAGAAAGGCCGGCGAGGATGCAGGGGCCGTATCCGCACTGCAGTTGGATGACGAACCGTGCGTGGTGATGATGGGCGCCTCCGGGCTGATCGCCCGCACCTCCCCCAGCGCGTTGGACGTGTGGGAGTCGCGGTCGGCGGGCGACGCGCATGCGGACGGCGACCAGATCGTGGCCCTGTTCCCCACCACCACGCTGGCCTCGTATGGTCTGATCACGTCGTCGGGCCGTCTGGTGCTCGCCCATGTGGCCGACCTGCCTGCGCTGCCCGCCTCCACCACGCTGAGCGTGGCCGGCGGCGTCAAGGCCAAGGAGCTGCTGGGCATGACCGAGAACACCGATCCGGTGCCCGGCGAATACGTGGTGACGGCGATCGCGATGACCGCCCCGCCGCACAAGGGCGATGCGTCCGACTCCGACGACGTGTCCGGGGATGCGCTGCCGCCGTTGGCGATCGGCACGCGCCACGGCGTGATCAAGCGGTGGAACCGGGAGTCGCCGACCACGATGGATTCATGGAGCGTGATCGATCTGAAGGACGGCGACACGGTGGTGTTCGCCGCGCCCGCCGCCGACGAGGACCGGCTGGTGTTCATCTCTTCGGATTCCTCTCTACTGACCTATGAGGCCGGCAACGTCCGCCCGCAGGGCCGTACGGCTGGCGGCATGGCCGGCATCAAGCTGGCCGACGGCTGCCAGGTGGTGACGTTCAATGTGATTCCGGCCGGCAAGGTGGCCTGGACCTATGAGGAGGGCGAGAACGGCCTGTTCTCCGCCTCCGGCGCGGTGGTGCTCACCGTGGCTGGCGACGCGGACGCGCTGCCCGGCACCGAGAACGGGTCGGCCAAGGTCACCCCGCTGGAGATGTACCCGACCAAGGGCCGCGCCACCGGCGGCGTGCGCTCGCAGCGCTTCCTGAAGGGACAGAACACGCTGATCTTCGCGTGGGTGGGCCTGTACCCGCTGCATGCCTCGACCGAGGGCGGCAACCCAGTGGAGCTGCCGAAGCCGGATATGCGCCGCGACGGTTCGGGCACCGAACTGGCCGCGCCGATCGCATTCGCGGGCTGAGTTCGGACGGCTGCGTGGTACCGAACCATATCCGATGCTTTTTCTGATTTCGGTACCACGATGGTGTGGTACGGAACCAGAAGACCCCTGTTATGACGGTTGTGTACCGCAATGTCGTGGTACGCAACCGTAGCTTCCCCGTTTTTCTGGTTGCGTACCGCAATGTCATGGTACGCAACCGGGAAAATCCCATCGCGGCGGTTCCGTACCGTACCACGAGCTATCCGCCCAGATGGAATCCGCATTATTCCGCCATTCTTCAAATCCGGTCAGGTCTGTGGTACGGTACGGAATCCCATAATCGCCGCATTCAGGGCTCCGTACCACAAGCCTATGGATTCATGCATGGGCTCGCCTGGCAGAACATCAATAAAACAGATTATCTAAGAAGATATATCATTAGCTCCCATACCTACCCATTATCTTTATAGCAGGCTCAGCAAGTCTGTTTTTCACGCACCACCTGCCGTTATGCGGCAGGATTCTATCAGGAATATTGTCATTCCCCTTCTCCTCGCCTCCATCATCCACCGGAACCCGCCCAACGGTTCCGGTCAAACCTTCGCTAGACTATCCCTCGGATTCCGGCTGAAGCGGGTATCGTCCACAAAGCGAACATCCCTATCACCGGTACAGCTTCATGCCCTGGGGGCAGGGGGTGAAGCCGGCGGCGTGCAGGATGCGGGCGGCTTCGGTGCGCGCGGTCAGCGGCTCGCCATCGAGGTCGGCGAAGGTGACGCTGCCGGAGGGGCGGCGCTGCAGGGCATAGGCGAGTTCGGCGAAGGCGCGGCGCAGCGTGTCCCCGTCGTCGGTGAACGTGGTCAGGTGATGGCCCTTGACCGCGGCGTAGACCACCGGGTTACCGTGGTCCAGCACCACCATGCCTCCGGCACGCCGCAATGGTTTGCTGGCCTGGCCGCCATACTGCGGCCAGGCCACGGCCGCACCGGTCAGGTTGGCGGGATCCATGACCTCGATGGCCACGCAGGACCGGCTGTGCCCCTCCCCCGCATGACGCAGCTGGTCCACGGTGTCGCGGCGCGCGAACTGCGCGGCTCCGAACCCCTGCACGAACATGCCGCGCACCAGCGTGCCGTGCTCCTCCATACGGCGCAGCACCGGATACAGCGCGGAGAATCCACCCGGCACATCCTCGGCATCGATCAGCAGCGGGGCGATGATGCCGTACCTATCCAACAGGATCTCGACCTGCGCCAGCGAACGCTGCTCGGCGGTGGCGGTGATGGTCGGCACGACCGACCATAGCCCCTGCATGAGCACCGGCACTTGTACGGCCACGCGGGCGCGGCGGCGAGTGCGGCCCACCGATACGCTGCGCGTGGTACGCGAGTTCGAGGCCGCCGTCATGGCACGCACCGGCGTCAGCGCACTGTTGGTCACCGCGCCTTGCCAGACCAGCGACCACAGGGCGTCCTCGAATTGGCTGTTCGACCAAGCCGAGGGGCGGATCTCCCCGGTTTCGGGATCGACCGACTCCGTATCCGGTCGCCACGCCGCACGAACCAGTTCCGCCAACCGTTCCGCCCGGAACGCGCCACCGGCCGCCAAGACGTGCAGGATGGCGTCGGGCAGCGTCCGCACAGGCCCCAACGCCCGCCCCGCATCATCGTCGGGCGCAATGTCGCCGGTCATAGTGTTGTCGGACGCAGTGTCGTCGGACGCTGCGTCGGATGGATGCCCGGTTGCGCCGGCTGCCGCGGTATTGTCCAGCAGTTCCGAGTCGGCGGGATGGAATGCGATGCGTCCGGGTTCCTTGGCCTTGGTGCCGGCGGTTTTCTCCCCAGTCCATACCACGTCGCCGGAGGCGAGCAGTTCGTCCAGCATGGCGGGCTGGTAGCCACGCACTCGTGCCGGGAACACCGCCCCCTCCCACACCGGCAATGGCAGGGCGACGCCTTCCAGCTGTTCGATGACGCGCATCAGCCCGTCCGCGCCGTCGTACCGTTCGCCGCCGACCGGTCCTACACCCTGGCGGTCCAACAGCAACGCCTGGTAGACCGCCGGTGCCACCGGTTTGATGGCCTCACGCGCCTTGCTCAGCGAGCGTGCGCGGATGCGGCGGAATACATCGCGATGCAGATACTGAACGGGCCTATGGTCATCCGCCATCTCAACATCTGGCTCCATGCCGCCGACAAGCTTGCCCATGCCGCCATACGGTTCCGCACCTTCACAAGGTTGTGCATCATCGACGGTTGAGCGAGAACCGTTTCCCTGCCCCGGATTCGTCATAAAAAAGCCGGTCAGCACCTCGCCGCGCGCTTTGAGCTCGTCAAGCTCGCGCACCGCGCGTTCGGCGTCCAGATGCAGCTCCGCCATCATCATGTCAACGGTGAACGGGCCATGAGTCTTGGCGTATCGGGCCACGCGGCCGGCAACATCCCGCTCGTCCAGTTCGTTCCAGAACGTCCGCCCGGCCAGCTCCCGCTCCACATCGTGGATGACGTCCGGGTCGAGCACTGCGGTCATGTCGGTGGTGCCGAGCAGACGCTCCAGCGCGTCGAAGTCCAGCGAGAGCAGGGCCGCGCTGCGTTCGGCGTGCGGCTGGTCATACTGGTACATCACCTGCCCCACATAGCCGAACATGATGGTTTCGGCGAACGGCGACGGCGTCTGCGTCTCGACATCGACCACGTCGATCTCACCGTCGGAGAGCCGTGTCATCAGCCGCCGGAGCGCGGGCAGGTCGTAGACGTCCTGCAGGCATTCGCGGGTGGTCTCCAGCAGCAGCGGGAAGTTGCACTGCGTCCGCGCGGCGTTGAGCAGTTGGACGCCACGCAAGCGCTGCTGCCACAGCGGCACGCGCTTGCCCGGGTCGGTGCGCGGCAGGTATAGCGAACGCGCTGCGCATTCGCGGAAACGTGCGGTGAACAGCACCGACTCCCCCACCTGTTCGGCTACCAGTCGTTGGATGTCATCGGGATCGACCGCAAACAGCTCGGCGGCCGGGATATGCCCATCGGACTGCGGCAGCAACAGGATGATGCCGTCGTCGCAGGCGTAGACCTGACCGTCGTATCCGTAGCGCTGCTTGATCCGGTTGCCGACGATCATCGCCCACGGTTCGTGCACGCGCTTGCCATACGGCGAGTGGAGCACGATCCGCCAGTCGCCCTCCTCGTCCGGGCATCGCTCGACCACCAGCGTGCGGTCGGTCGGCACCGCGCCGGTGGCGATGCGCTGCTCGTGCAGCAGTTGGGCCAGATTGGAGATGGCGTTGCCGTCGAGTCCATCCGAGCGCAAGCGATCCGTCGTATCGTCATCGAACGATGCTGCATCCGACGACGCCATGCCGTCGGACGATGCCGCGCAATCGCCGTCGTACAGGCCGTTGACCATATCCCGAACGAAGTGCCCCTGCATCTCGCCGAATCCGGCATCGCGTCCGAAGCCCTCGCCGTGCCAGAACGGCAACCGGGCTGTGCGGTCGGGGGCCGGCACCACCACCACGCGGTCGTGGGTGATGTCCTGGATCTGCCAGGTGGAGGTGCCGAGGGTGATGACGTCGCCGATGCGGGATTCGTAGACCATCTCCTCGTCGAGCTCGCCGACGCGCTTGGGCCCTTTGCCAGCCTCCTGTTCCGGTAGGACCACCGTGTACTGGCCACGGTCCGGGATCGTACCGCCGGAGGTGACGGCCAGCCGCTGCGCCCCGGGACGCGCGGAGATCAGATGCTCCTCATGGTTCCACATCAGACTGGGCCGGAAGGCGGTGAACGCCTCGGAATCATAGGCGCCGGTCAGCATGCCGAGCACCGAGTCGAACACGGAGCGGTCCAAGTCGGCGAACGGGGCGGCGCGGCGCACCACCTGATACCAGTCGTCGGGGTTCAGGTCCTCCATGGCCGCGGCGGCCACCGTGTGCTGGGCCAGTACGTCCAGTGGACAGCGCGGTATGGAAAGCGGCTCGATGTCGCCGGTCTGCATGCATTCCACGGTGGCGGCCGCGCCGATGATCTGTTCGCGCGTCAGCGGGTAGAACAGCGCGTGGGAAACGCCGCCCACTTGATGATCGGCACGGCCAACCCGCTGCAGCCCCGAGGATACGGATAGCGGCGGGGAGACCTGGATGACCAGGTCCACGCTGCCCATATCGATGCCGAGTTCCAGGCTGCTGGTGGCCACCACGCAGCGCAGTCGACCATGCTTGAGGTCCTCCTCGATGCGTTTGCGGCGATCCTTGGACACCGATCCGTGGTGGGCCATGGCGATGGTGTCCTCCGGCGCATGCGGGTGGATGAGATTCGTGGACGGACCCGCCATGGGATGGAAATGCCGCTGACCGGCATACGGTTCATCCGGCCGAGGCGTATCTGCACCACCATGGCCGGGCATGGCGGCGTACAGGTCGTTGAGCCGCGCGGTGAGCCGTTCCGCCAACCCGCGCGAGTTGACGAACACGAGCGTGGTGTGGTGGCTGAGGATCTCGTTGAGGATGCTGCGCTCCACGGCGGGCCATACCGACCCGGCACGTTCGTCCGCCGATGCGGCGTTCCCCGGTGCCGATGCCGTCTCCCCCGCTCCGGTATCGGCACGCCCCCGCAGCGGACCATGAGCCGGACCCGGTGAAGCCGTGACGGTGCCCTGACGTTCGGCGAGTCGCATCATGGCCGGCGTGACCCCGCTGATGGAGGGAAGTCCGGATGGTTCCCCGCCGCCTGCGGCACACGGCCGGTTCGCGGGAGCGGCAGATTCGGGCATCTGCTCGACCGGTTCGACCACCTTCAGCTCCATGGCGGGACGCGACTGCACATCGACGATGGTGACGGCCCGTGCGCCGCCGAGGAACCGCGCCGCGGTCTCGGCCGGACGCACCGTGGCGGACAGTCCGATGCGCTGTGCGGGTTCGGCGGTCAGCATATCCAGCCGTTCCAGGCTCAACGCCAGATGCGCCCCGCGTTTGGTTCCGGCGATGGCATGGATCTCGTCCACGATGACGGTGCGCACCGTGGACAGGATGCGCCGCGCCTTGGAGGTGAGCAGCAGATACAGCGATTCGGGCGTGGTGACCAGGATGTCCGGCGGGTGCGAGGCGATGGCCCGCCGCTCCTGCGCCGTGGTGTCGCCGCTGCGCGTGGCCACACGGATCGACGGCGGGTTGAGGCCCATGGCCTTGCATTGGGCGTCAATGCCCGCCAGAGGCGTTTCCAGATTGCGCGCCACGTCCACGCCCAGCGCCTTCAACGGCGAGATATACAGCACCTTGACGCCCTTGGCGGGTTTGCGGGAGCGGGAGCCGCCCGCCTCCCGCGGATCCGCCGCACGGTTCATCAGCCGGTCGATGGCGTACAGGAACGCGGAGAGCGTCTTGCCGGAACCAGTCGGCGCGATGACCAGCGCGTCGTCCCCCTTCGCGATAACCGGCCAGGCCTGGCGCTGCGCCGCCGTCTCCCCCTGCGCGAACGCATGTCTGAACCATGCCCCGGTGGGCTCGGAGAACAGATCCAGACATTCGTACATATGTTCGATTATGGCAGCGCGCCGGGACGGATTCGACCGCCCGGCACGCCGTCAGACCGGCACGCCGTCAGATTCGGCGACCGACCGACAGGGCATACCGGGGCATGTCGGCCTTGGCCAGACGCCAACGCGCGCCGCGCGTCTCAGGCCAACAGACCGTCGATATCATGCCACCGGCGCACCGGGCGAAGCACCGGCGCCGCGAGCAGCCCGCACCGCGCCGGACCGTCGCCCTGCAGACCGGTCCCGCGATAGTAGTGGTTGGCGGCCGACGACATGACCAGGACCGTCAGCTCATTGACCCCGGCACGCAACGACCCGCCGAGCCGAATCGCGCCGGACGGCCAGGGGGCCGCACCCGCAGGCCTGCCATCCACCAACACCTCCACCGAATCCTCGGTGGAGGGCAGCAACAGCTCCCACCCGTCGTCCGATACGGCATCGTCGGGGATCTCCACGTCGATGCGGTATTCGCCGGTGCCGCAGAACGTCGGATACCCCTGCGCCTGCCACCCGTCGAACGGCATGATCGGTTGCCGGGAGCACGTCGCATCCGCATCCCGCGTCACCGGGCGGAACCGCCATCCGGACAGCAGGGTCAGTTCACCGGCGGTCCGCTCGCCATCGATCTCGACATGCAGCAGCCGCACCTGGTGCGGGGCCAGGCGCACGCGCACCGGACCCGTCAGCCACGGCGTCGGGGCCGACCGGCCGCCATCGACCGCACGCCATTCGGTCACACGACAGCGTTCACGCGCGTGGACGATGCCGACCTCACGCTCGTCATCGCCGTCGTTGAACAGCATGACGCGCACGCCGGTCCCGTCGGCCCCGCACCGGGACCACAGCTGCCCGGAACCGGCGGCGGCGACCACACGGAACCGCCCGGGCAACGCCTGCAGCACGGCGGCCCGCACCCTGTCCCATGACGGTTCGCCGGCATAGTGGAACCAATGCGGATCCTCCGCCAACCGTTCCACGGCAGCCTGGATGTCCCCGCCATCCTGTGTCAGCGACGGCAGAACGCCGGTGGAGACCACCACGCCGCCGCCGTTCAGGAACGCCCGCAACCGTTCAATGGTGTCGAGGGAACGCACCGCCTCCACGCCGGGCAGCACCAGAACGGGAAAGGTCCTGCCGTCCGGCAGACGCAGACTCGAGCCGTCCGATGCCGAGCCCAGCAGGTCGCACTCGTCGATCAGCGTATAGTCGATACCCTCCCGGGCGAGGTGTTCGGTCCAGAACGCCGTGTGCCGGCCGAACTCATGGCAGGGCCCTCCCATCCATGCGGTGCGCAGCGGGTACAGCACCGCCACATGGTTGAACGGGCGCATGCCGTCGAGGAACACCGATACCCGGGCGGATTCGTCGGCGAGCGCCCGGTGGGCGGCGAACCAGGGTTCGAAATTCACCCCCGGGGCGAAGTCGAAGCGGGGGTTGACCAGCATCCGCTCGCTCTCGTCACCGTCGGTGAGCCAGAACGCGTGCATGAGCAGCTGCCGCATGCCGAGGATATGGTGGCGCATCGTCTGCGAGCGCAGCTGTCCCAGCGTCAGCTCCCACCATCCGGCGGCGAAGTGCGAACCGGGGACCACGCGCCCGAAGTACTGTTCCACGATGCAGCCCGAACGCCCGTGGCTGCGGGCCACCGAGTCGCCGAATTTGGCCGACAGCTGGGGCATGGCGTTGCGGGCGTCCACGCCGGTGACGTCGCGCCAAGCGTCGATGCCGAAATAGTCGAGTCCGAAGTTCGTCCGGGGGTCGTCGGCCACGATTGTGCCGGTCGGATCCCAGGAGGATACGTGGCTGAGCACCTCGTGCCCGCTCAGCAGCACGCCGTGCCGATGGCACCATTGCGCGAGCGTGCCGAGGAACGCGTCGATCCCCCGTTGCGCGTACCGTTCGAAGAACGTCATCCGCCACGAGGCCCACGCCGGATCGCACCTGGAGATGGACAGCAGCAGCACCGGCCAATCCCGGGCGTATGTCTCCTGCAATTCCCGGTAGAACGAGGCCTCGTACATCAGCGTGGAGGCCGTGGGCCCCTCGTTCTGGTCCCAGGTGTAGAAGCAGGCGTGCGGCTGGTCGAAGAACACGTACCGGACGGTGGTGCCCATATGCGGGCCGAAGGCGCGGGCGTAGGGGTCGTAGCCGACCTCGGTGAACCGGCGGGCCGCGGCCGGGTCGAGATAG
>NZ_DGVO01000004.1:17337-17907 GCF_002394995.1 Bifidobacterium sp. UBA4282 | reverse complement strand
CGTAGTCGCCCGCCAATACCGTCGACTGTGCCGGCGGTACGGCCACCTGCCCCTGGTATTCGTATGGCGCGGCGACCAGCCAGCCGTCCTCGGTCGGCAGCAGTTCGCGGATATGCGTCTCGTAGTCCTCGCCCTCGCGTTCGATGAACCGCGTGTGGTAGGTCAGGAACAGGCGTCCGTCGCTACGGCGATGCAGCACCGAGTTGTGCCCCTGGGAGACCTCGACCGACTCGATCCCGTCGGGGCCGCCGCTCCACAGCACCGACGACGTCAGCCGCACGCCGGTGTCCTTCGTCAGGTTGTCGGGGATCTCACCGGCACAGATCGCCGGGTTGCCGTTCTGGTCCACGTAGGGGCCGGTCAGATGCTTCGAACGGAAGATGCGGATCTGGTAGCCGCCGGTCGTGCCCAGCCAGCCGTAGGAGAGGAACAGGTACCACCAGCCGTTCTTGCGCACGAAGTACGAGCCTTCGCCGGAGTTCCAGTAGCCGCCGGCCACCTTCACGCCGTAGTACGGGTCGCAGGCATCCTTGACATACGGGTATGTGGCGGTGTAGTCGCGCAGGCCGG
>NZ_DGVO01000004.1:3994-17299 GCF_002394995.1 Bifidobacterium sp. UBA4282 | reverse complement strand
GCGCAGGCCGGTGGTCGGGTCCAGCCTGAACATCCAGATGCCGCCGAACCAGGAGCCGACGCTCATCCACATCTCCCCGTGCTCGCACATGATCGGCGTGGCGTCGATGGCGTTGATGCGCGTGTCCTTGAGTGAGAGGTAGCGGTTGGGCAGATCGCGGGCCGAGTCGTCCCCGAGCACGCGCGGCACGTCGGTACGGTCCACGTTCGCCGCATCGAATCCCGAGTAGACCACCGGTCCCACGTAGGTCCAGTCGCCGTCGAGCCGGTCGGCGGTCAGCAGCACGATCACCGACCGGAACTCGTGGCCGTTGACGGACAGGTACATGCACCATTTGCCCATCACGGGATTCCAGATCACGTCCGGCGCCCAGGTGTTGCCGTTGAGGTCCGGGTTCTCCGGCTGCTTGGGCCACGCCTCCCAGATGCCGCCGAGCACGGACTCCGGGTCGCGGCTCAGGTTGTTCTCGAACCGCTCCCAGTGCACCAGGTCGGTGCTGCGGGCGCAACGGCGATGGGTGCCGAAGATGTAGTACGTGCCGCGGTCCTCCACAATCGCCGGATCATGGATGGCCACGCGACCGGGGGCCAGGGGGTATTGGGGGATGGTCATGGACGCTCCTTACTGCTGCGAGCCCCAGATGCACAGGTTGTTGCCCAGGGCGCTGAAGGTCATGACCTCCTTGCCGTCCAGGTCGCGCGGCAGCTTGGCGAAGTCGCCGGTGTAGGTCACGTCGCCGAGCGTGATCGTCATCTGGTTGGATCCCTCGGACGCCTCCCAGGTGCCCGTCTGGTCGCCGGAGACGGTGCCGTCCTCGTTGAGCGTGATGTTCACCGGTTTGTTGACGCCGCGGTAGTCGGTGCTGTCCTTGTCGGTGACCTTCTTCGGACCCTTGAAGTACGTGCTCTTTTCGTGGGCCACCAGCTCGTAGTCGCCGGCCAGGTCGGCGGCGTCGTAGCCGGCGGTGTCGGCCTTGGTGCCGGTGTATTCGTACGGCGCGGCCACCAGCCAGCCGTCGGCGGTGGGCATGAGCTCGCGCACACGCACCTCATGGACCTCGCCGCGGTCGGAGAAGCGGGTGTGGTAGACGATGTACGCGGTGCCGTCGTCGTCCACCAGCACCGAGTTGTGGCCCTGGGAGACCTCGATGTCGGCGTTGTCGTTGCCGCTCCACTGGATCGAGCTCATCAGGCGGATGCCGGTGTCTCCCTGCCAGTTGTTGCCTTCGGCGCGGGTGGCGATGGCCGTGTTGCCGGCCTGGTCCACGTAGGGTCCGGTGATCGAGTCGGAGCGGAAGACGCGGACCTGGTAGCCGCCGGTCTGCTGGAGGTGACCGTAGGACAGGAACAGGTACCAGTGGCCGTTGGCGTGGGCCAGATACGCGCCTTCGCCGGAGTTGCTGAAACCGCCGGCCACCTTGATGCCGTAGTAGGCGTCGGACTGGTTCTCGACGGTCTCGTAGGTGGCGGTGTAGTCGCGCAGGCCGGTGGTCGGGTCCAGCTTGAACATCCAGATGCCGCCGAACCAGGAGCCGTACACCATCCACATCGTGCCGTCCTCGTCGGTTTTGACGGTCGGGTCGATGGCGTTGATGCCGGTGTCGCTCTGCGACTGGTACCGGGTCAGGTCCGCGTCCTCGCCCAGCACCTGCTCCACGTCGGTGCGGTTCACGTTGACCTTGGTGAATCCGGAGTAGACGACCGGGCCCACGTATGTCCAGTCGCCCTCGATGTCGTCGGCGGTCAGCAGCACGATCACGGAGCGGTAGTTGTCGCCGTTGACGGACAGGTACATGCACCACTTGCCCATCGTCTCGTTCCAGAACACGTCCGGCGCCCACATGTTGCCCTCCACGTCCGGGTTCGTGGACTGCTTGGACCACTCCTCCCAGATGTCGCCGAGGATCGTTTCGTAGTCGGTGCTCAGGTTGTTCTCGAAGGTCTGCCAGTTGACCAGGTCGGTGCTCTTGGCCCAGGCGCGGTGGGATCCGAAGATGTAGTAGGTGTCGCCGTCCTTGACGATGGAGGGGTCGTGCGAGGAGACGCGTTGGATCTGCGAGGTCTGGGCGTCGCCATCTGACTGTTCGGAGGACGACGGGGTGCCGGTGCAGCCGGCGAATGCCGCGACCGCCAGTGCCGCGGTGGCGAGTGCCGCCGTCAGCCGGCGAAGCGTGGTGGATGCTGCCATGGATGTGTTCTCCCTTCCGGGGCGCTGCCGTGCGCCTTGTTCCGCATCGCTGCGTGTCGGATGTACAACGATGTAATACACTATACTGTACAACGATGTAAAACATGCCGCAACCGAAAGGTCCCCACCATGTCCCGCACCTATTCCCTGCTGTGCTATACGCGCAAGCCCACCAAACGCGAGGAGGCGAACAACGCCGACATCGCCCTGAGCATGCACCTTGCCCTGCGTTCCCACATCGACAGCGCCTGGACCCCACTGAACGAGAACTACGGCATCCTGTTCGCCGCCGGCGTGCCCACCGCCTCCGTGCCATCCGCCGCGCGCCGCGCCTGCACCGCCGCCCGCCGCTTCAAGGCCGACCGGTTCGATGCCCCCCGCCCCGCCAGCGCCGCCGTTGACGTCGACGCGGTCATGCCGGATGTCGACATCGTCCTCAAAAGCCTGAAGGACCCCTACCTGTTCCGTCTCAAGGACGGCCGCTTCGCCGTAGCCGCCACCCGCACCGCCCGCGGCGGCGACCCCGACGGCTCCGAGGCTTCCGCGTTCCTGCTCGTGGTCAGCCGCGACCTGACCTCCTACGACCAGCTCGGCCTGGTCCGTCTGGACACCGTCGCCGGCGTGAACCGACCGGGCGTGGAATACGACGCGCAGTCCGGACGGTACGTCATCCGCTGGCGTGACGACGAGGGGCACGCGCTGTACGCGGTCGTCGACGACATCGAATCCGCCGTGACCCGCACCGTGCCCGTGGCCGGCGCGGACCGCGATACGGCGACGGTGCGGCACGACGCCGCGTGCTACGGCATCGACGACGTGGTGCCGGGCAACGTCATCACCATCAGCGACGTGGAGGCCGTCCGACTGATCGAACGCTTCGGCCGCGTCTACAACACCGGGTCTTCGGCGCCCACCTGCAGCCTGATGGCGTCGCTGCGCGGCCCCGAGGCGCGCGAGGCCGTCCGCTGGTTCGCCGACACCCGCGCCGACCTGACCTACTCGGACGGCTCCAAGGCCACCCGCGCCGTCGACTGGGATACGGACGCGCTCGCCCGCTTGGCCGACGACGCCGCGGAAGGCCGCCTGAAGCCGGGCGAGAGCCGCACAATCCGCGGCCGCATCCGCCAGACCACCTACCCGGTGCCGTTCGCCGTCGAGCGCGCCGACCCGTCGGTGTTCGCTTGGAACTTCAACGGCAAGCCGATGTTCCTGTTCATCGCCACCGAGGACGCCGACGGCAACTGCATCGACCCGCGCGAGGGTCGCACCCACATGCCGCTGCGCGTGGCCGAGACCATCGAGGGCCTGGCCGACGCCGCCGGCGGACGCGAGCGCGAGATCGACCTACTCGTCCGCGGCGACCTGAACTCCGAGGGCCGCGCGATGACCGGATGCTTCTGGGCACCCGAGCTGCACGTCATCGACGGACGGCTGTCCATCCTGTTCATGCCCTGCTTCGACGGCGAGCCCACGCACGCGGACGGCACCCCGAACGATCGCGCCGGCAAGCCCGACATGTGGACCGGACGCTGCCACATCATGCAGCTGAAGAAGGACGAGGCCGGCCTGGACCTCGATCCGCGCGAGCCCGCCAACTGGACGGTTCCCGAGCCGATCCTCGGGCCGGACGGGGACATCCTCAACCCCGTCCAGCTCATCTCCCTGGACATGACCGTCATCGGCGACTCCGGCAACTGGTACTACGCCTGGCAGCAGGTCGGCAGCGTGTGGATTGCCCGCTTCGACCCGTCGAACCCGTCGCGGCTGACCAGCCGGCCCCGGCAGATCGTGGTCCCCGAATTCGCCTGGGACAACCTCATCGCCGAAGGGCCGAACGCGATGGTCCGCAACGGCCGCATCTTCCTGATCTACTCGGGCTCGTCGGTCGGCATCGACTACACCACCGGTCTGGTGACCGCGCCCGCCGGCCGGAACGCGGACCTGACCGATCCGACATCCTGGACCAAGCTTGACTACCCGCTGCAGAAGTCGGGGCTGTACAACGGCCAGTGGCAGCTCGGCACCGGTCATGGCATGTGGTCGCGCGACGAGGACGGCAACATGATCTACGTCTTCCATAACGCCGAGTACGTCAACGGCCGCTATGGCGGGCGCGACGCCCAGGTGCGGCGCGTGCACTGGTCCGCGGAGGGCATGCCGCTGCTGGACGTGGAGACCTGCGAAGAACTCGACCCGGCGTATGCCGAGGTCGCGATGGAGATCGCCGTGGCGTGACCCACGGGATCGGGATTGCGGCCATCGGCCCGGCGTCCGCGCAACGGCGGCGCCGGGCCGATTGTACTATCGTTGTAGATGAATGAGCGTACGGAACGGAGGGAACCGATGGCGCGCAGGGAGAGCGATCATGCCGTGACGATGCGTGACGTGGCCGAGGACGCCGGGGTGTCCGTCAAAACCGTGTCGAATGTGGTGAACAACTACCAGTTCGTGTCCGCGCGCACGCGGGACAAAGTGATGGCCTCGATCGAGAAGCTCGGATACACGCTGAATATGACGGCGCGCAACCTGCGCACCGGGCATACGGGCATCATCGGCCTGGCCGTGCCGGACCTGGTGATGCCGTACTTCGCGCAGCTGTCGTCGCTGGTCATCGGGGAGGCCAAGAAACTGGGCATGCGCGTGATCGTGGAACCCACGCTGTACTCGCGCGAGGGCGAGCTTGAGGCGCTGCACGGCGCGCAGCAGGCCATGCTCGACGGACTGATCTTCAGCCCGCTGGAGCTGGGACAGGATGACGTGGCCGAGCTGGATGTGGACTATCCGCTGGTGCTGATCGGCGAACGGATCTTCACCGACACGGTGGATCATGTGGCCACCGAGAACGTTGAGGGCGCCAAGCGCGCCACCAAGTACCTGTTGCAGACCGGGTGCCGACGGCTGGCCGTGGTCGGCACGCATCCGGGGGAGCAGGTCGGCTCGGCGGCGCTGCGCCTGCAGGGCTACCGCGAGGCGCTGGAGGAGATGGGCGTCCCCTACGACGAACGGCTGGTAGTGCCCTCGAAGATGTGGCACCGTGATGACGGCCTGCACGCCATGAACACGTTGCTGGACTCCGGCGTGGTGCCGGATGGCGTGGTGGCGTTGAACGACATGCTCGCCTCCGGCGTCATGCACTCGATCCAGCTGCACGGGTTCCGGGTTCCCGACGACATCTCGGTGATCGGTTTCGACAATTCCGACGATTCGCAATACCTGACCCCGTCGCTGACCACCATCGCCCCCGGTCTGGAGGCCGTGGCGCGGCTGTCCGTGAGGGTGCTGCGCGACCGGATCGACGGCGTCTCGCCGTTCGGCGCCCCCGAAGGCACCTCGGTGTTCCGCAAGGTCTCCTCCACGCTGGTGGTACGCAACTCCACACGCCCGATCCCTGATGGCGGCCTACGGCTGTAGGCGGACGGTCGGTGGCTGCGCCTGTGGGGCGTGCCCAACCGTGAAAGCGGGCAACCAATGGGCGTGTTGTCGCGATTGCACGACAACACGGACGCAGAGCAGATGGTCAATGAGCGTGTTGTCACAGCTACGCGACAACACGGACGCGAGGTAAGTGGTTGGAAGGCGTGTTGTCATAGCCGCACGACGACACGGACGCGAAGTGGATGACTGGGGGCGTGCCGTCGCATGACGGCGGCGTATCCGTAACAAAAGCCCCGGCAATCGTTCCGCGACACTCTGACCGATTTGTTCCAACGATGTAAATCGACTATATTCAACGTTGTAAACAACGAAACCGATGGATTGATGAGGTTGAAACAATGGCTGTTTACAACAATCCGATCGTGCTTCAGCGTGCGGACCCATGGGTGCTCAAGGTCGACGGCGAATACTACTTCACCGCGTCGGACCCGGAGTACAACGTCATCGCGATCCGCCACGCCTCCGCGATCAACGACCTGCAGAAGGCCCCCGAGACCATCGTGTGGCGCAAGCATGAGTCCGGCCCCCAGAGCAAGTACATCTGGGCCCCGGAGCTCCACCGCGTGAATGGCGCATGGTACATCTACTATGCCGCCGCCGAGCGCGAGTTCGAACCCAACGGCATGCCGACGCACCGCATGTACGTGATCGAGAACACCGACGCCGACCCGACCACCGACAATTGGGTGGAGAAGGGTCAGGTCGTCACCCAGTTCGACACGTTCTCGCTCGACGCCACCACCGAGGTCATCGACGGCGTGCAGTACCTGGTCTGGGCGCAGAAGGATCCCGATATCCCGGGCAACTCCAACCTGTACATCGCCCGGATGGAGAATCCGTGGACGCTGGGCAGCGAGCCGGTCATGCTGACCAAGCCCGAGTATGACTGGGAATGCATCGATTTCCTGGTCAACGAGGGTCCGGCGTTCCTGTTCCACGACGACAAGATCTACATCACGTACTCGGCCTCCGGCACCGGCGTCCCCTACGCCGTGGGCCTGTTGACCGCCGACCGTGGCGCCGATCTGCTCGATCCGAACAGCTGGTCCAAGAGCCCGGTGCCGGTGTTCAAGACCTGCGCCGAGAACGGCCAGTACGGCCCCGGCCACAACTCGTTCACCAAGGGCGAGGACGGCACCGAGGACCTGATGGTCTATCACTGCCGCAACTACACCGAGATCAAGGGCGACCCGCTGTTCGATCCGAACCGTCACGCCCGTGTCGGCGTGGTGCGGTGGACCGAGGACGGTCCCGACTTCGGTGTGCCCGCCCCCGACGACATGTGGACGCCGACCTCGACCGAGGTGCTGCCCGCGGACGGTGGTCCGCTGGCCGGCACGCCCGTCTCCCGCGACTGATGTCGCCGCCGTCGGTTTCGCCGGCGGCGATCGCAGATGCCCGCGGAGCCGTGGGCTGACTCTCTTTCCGCAAGGTGCCGTTTCGTCCGGGGTCGATTGGTCTCCCCGCGAGCCCGACGGGGCGGCATCTGAGTTGGCGGTTGCCGGCGGTCGTCCGGCGCGGTCCATTGCAGTGACGGTGGCGTCGAGATGCGCCGCACCGGACCGGAGACCCGGTCGGTGTCGATTGCCGCAGTGCGATGGCGCCGGGGTGTTCCCCGTGAGCGACGCCAACCCGCGTCCGCCTTGGTATTGCACGGCGTGTCGCATAACTTGTACAACGATAGAAATCGCTGTACAATACATATTACAACGTTGCAAAGAGCGTTGAGGCTACAGCAGCAGACAACGGTGTTGTAAGGCACAAAACCGTCCGTTCGGTGGACCGCAAGCCGGTGGGATGGTGATATGGCCTGGCAGCTTCGAGCAGCGTCGATACAGTTCTGGTATCAATCCAGGAGATAAGGAGAAATCCATGAACATGAAGAAAAGCCTCGTCGCCGGCGTGGCGCTGACGATGGTCGCCTCGCTCGGCCTGGCCGGTTGCGGCTCCAACGGCGGTGTCGAGAAGACCGAAGACGGCAAGATCAAGATCACGATGTGGCACGGCTTCTCCGAGGCCGACGGCAAGACCCTCGAAGGCATCGTTGACGACTTCAACAACTCGCAGGACGAGTACTTCATCGATGCCCAGCTGCAGCCGTGGTCGACCATCGGCGAGACCATGGTCACCAAGGTCACCTCGGGCGATGGCCCGGACTTCGTGACCACCGGCGCCGACAACGGCCAGGGCTGGTCGCTGGACGGCACTTTCCAGTGCGTCACCGACTTCTATGACGATCCGGAGAACGAGACCGAGAACTACATCCCGAACGTCGTCGACCAGATCACCTTCGACATCGACGGCTCCGAGGAGAAGTGCGCCGTTCCGATGGGCTACGCGCCGACCGCCGTGTGGTACAACACCGACATGTGGGCCGAGGCCGGCCTGACCGAAGCCGACATCCCGACCACCTGGGACCAGCTGCTTGAGGTCGCCAAGAAGCTGACCAAGTCCGATGGTTCGCAGTATGGCATCGCCCTGCCCGATCTGGGCTGGGGCTCCTTCCTCAAGGGCAACGGCAGCGGCGTGTACACCGTGGACGGCGAGGTCTCCATCAACACCCCGGAGAACAAGGCCTTCCTGGAGAAGATGCGTGACTTCTACAAGGGTGGCTACACCATCCCCGGCATGGACGAGACCGCCGCTCGCGAGTCCTTCGAATCCGGCCAGTCCGCGATGGTGATCGTCGGTCCGTGGGAGGACCAGGCCGCCACCGACAAGGGCATCGCCCACGACCTGTTCCCGGTTCCGGCCGGCGATGGCACCTACGTCTATCCGGACGGCACCTCCGGCTCCAACACCGGCTCCACCGGCCTGTACTGGTGGGTCACCTCGCAGGTCGGCGATTCCGAGAAGCTGCCCGGCATCTACGAGTTCTTCAAGTTCTACAACAACCATGACAACCAGGTGACCTGGTCGCTCGGCTCCGCCTACCCGCCGAACAACACCACCGTCACCGAGGAGGAGCTCTCCGAGCGTCCGCTGATCGCGAAGATCGCCCAGTACACCGACCAGTCCTTCATCGCCGTGGCCGGCCTGAAGGGTGGCTTCGGCGACATCATCGCCACGATCGACACCCTGACCTCCAACACCACTCGTACCGACGACGACATCCAGACGATGCTCGACGAGGCCGAGACCAAGATCCAGGGCTACCTCGACGAGTACGCCGAGTAATCGCCCCCGGATACCCCAACATCGCGGTCCGGCCCATCCGGATCGCACCTGACACGCAACGGCCGCCGACGGCGCTCCGCCAGCCGCGGCCGTTGCCGTGCCTTATCCCGTTCCATCCAGACAAAGTCGTTTACTGGAGGAGTGCATGACCACCGCATCTTCTAAGGCGAACAAGCACACCGCAGTGGCGCATCAGAACAAGAAGGCCATCGCGCGCCGCAACCTGCGCGTCGGCCTGACGTTCACCGCCCCGGCCCTCATCGTGCTCGCCATCTTCGTCTTCTATCCGGCGATCAAGACGTTCATCACGTCGCTGACCACCGACCGCATCAACCGTTCCGGCAAGTTCGTCGGCTTCCAGAACTACATCGACCTGTTCCAGAGCGCGGACTTCTGGACGGATGTCAAGAACACCGTCGTCTACGCGATCCTGTACGCGCCGATCGTCGTCATCGTCGCGCTGGCGTTCGCGTTGCTGCTCAACCGCAAGGACCTGAAGTTCGTTGGGTTCTTCCGCACCTGCATGTTCCTGCCGTTCGTCATCTCCCTGACCGTGGCCGCCATCGCCTGGCAGTTCATCCTCTCCCCGTCCCTCGGCCTGGTGCCCTACTGGCTGGACCAGCTGTTCGGCATCGAGGGCCTGAACCTGCTCGGCACCCGCGAGACCGCCATGGCCACCATCGTGTTCATCACGGTGTGGAAGAACTTCGGCTACTTCATGGTCATCTTCCTGGCCGGCCTGCAGGGCATCTCCGCCGAGCTGTACGAGGCCGCCAGCCTTGACGGCGCCAGCGCCTGGCAGAAGTTCCGCTACATCACCCTGCCGGCCCTGCGCCCGACCTTCAACTACGTCGTCATCTTCGGCCTCATCGGTTCGTTCCAGGTCTTCGACCAGGTCTTCATCCTGACCTCCGGCGGCCCGGCCCGCGCCACCGAGACCATCGTGTACCGCATCTACACCGAGGCGTTCGGCAACGGCAAGCTCGGCTACGCGTCCGCGCTGTCGTACGTGCTGCTGATCATGACGCTGATCGTCGGCCTGATCCAGCTGTACACCAACGCCAAGCATGAGAGGGAGGAGATCGCATGAGCTCCGCAACCATTTCCGCTGCGCAGGAGGCCGAGAACAAGCGCATCAACGCCGAGAACGAGCGTCTGCGCCGCAAGGCCACGACCCGCCGCCGCGTCGGTCTGGGTTTCAGCTATCTCGCGCTGATCCTGGTCACCATCCTGATGCTGTTCCCGCTGATCATTGTCGTGCTGGTCTCGTTCACGCCGAACGAGATCACCCAGACCTGGCCGCCGAAGCTGATCCCGAGCGCGTTCACCCTCGACAACTACACCGATCTGTTCGGCCGTCTGCCGATCGGCCGCGAGCTGCTCAACACCATCGTGTTCGCGGGCGCCGTGACCATCATCTCGGTGTTCTTCGACTCGCTGGCCGCCTACGGTCTGTCCCGCGTGGACTTCAAAGGCCGCGGCGTGCTGCTCGGCGTGCTGATCGCCACGATGATGATCCCGGGCATGGCCCTGCTCATCCCCGTCTACAAGCTGCTGGCGGACATGGGCCTGGTCAACAGCTACCTGGGCATCATCATCCCGCGTATGGCCGATGTCGGCGGCATCTTCCTGCTGCGCCAGTTCTTCATCTCGATCCCGAAAGACCTGGATAACGCGGCCCGCATCGACGGTGCCGGCGAGTTCCGCATCTTCGCCCAGATCGTCCTGCCGAACTCGATCCCCGCGATCCTGACGGTCGGCATGTTCAACTTCATGGGCAACTGGAACGACCTGCTCTGGCCGTTGATCATGACCTCCCGTCCGGAGACCCGCACCATCACCGCCGGTCTGGCGATGCTGACGGGCCACGGTTCCTCGGTCACCCCGTACGGCGTCGTGATGGCGGGCGCGCTGATCTCCGCCCTGCCACTGCTCATCGTGTTCTTCTTCGTCCAGAAGAGGTTCGTCGAGGGCATCGCGATGACCGGTATGAAGTAATCCTCTTCCCTTCCTTCCTCCTTCCGATACCGTTGGGCCGGTGTCGTCAGCAATGACGGCACCGGCCCAACGGTTTACAGGGTGAGGCAATTCACTGTTTGGGCCTTCGCAAAACCGTGAATTGGGGCGGTCGCTACGGCAGCGAATCGGGCGCGCTGGATTCGCGCTCCACCAGCCTGGACGGCACCACCACTTCGGCGTATCCATTGGGCCCCGCCTCTTCGGGCACCCGTCCCTCGATGCGGTCGCAGAGCAGTTCCAGCGACATCCGCGCCACCTCCCGCAGGTTCGGATCCACGGAACTCAGCGAGGGGGAGAGATACTGCGAATCGGTCGAATCGTCGTAGCCGATGACCTTCACGTCCTGGGGCACGCAGATGCCGCGGCGCGCCAGTTCCTGCATCGCGCCCATCGCCAGCAGGTCGTTCATGCAGACGATGCCGTCGGGGCGGATGCCGCCGTCCAGCATCCGGGCCACCGCGTCGGCGCCGTCCGGCTGGTACCAGATGACCGCCGGGATCTCAAGCGCCGGATCGTTGGGCAGCCCCGCGGCGGCCAGCGCCTGCCGGTACCCCTTGAGGCGGTACGGCGACGAGCCGTAGTCCTGCTCCCACTCGTGCACGCCGATGATGGCGATGCGCCGGCATCCGAGTTCGATGAGTCGTGCGGTGGCGTTGCGGAAGCCGGTGGTGTTCTCGGTCAGGACGCGGTCGTAGGTGTCGAGCCGCAGGTGCTCGCCGATGATGACGAGTGGGTAGTCGACGTGGATGTCGGCGGCGTCGCTGGTGTTCAGGTGCAGCGGGCTGAAGATCAGACCGTCGGTCAGGGTGCTGAACGAGCCGTGGAGCACGTCGAGCTCGGTCTGGCGGTCCACGCCGGAGGGGTTGAAGATGACGTGCTTGCCCCGGGCCCGCGCCTCCTCCATGACATACGCGGAGAGTTCGGCGAAGTAGGGCATCCGCGGGTCGGGGATGGACAGGCCGATGATGTTGCTGTGCCCCTGACGCAGGTTCTTGGCCGTCATGTTGAGCGAGTAGCCGAGTTCGTCGATGGCGGCGAGGACCTTGGCCCGCGTGGAGTCGCGGACGAACGGGTAGTCGTTGACCACATTCGACACGGTTTTGACCGAGACGCCGGCGCGGCGTGCCACGTCGTGCATGGTGACGTGTCGTTGCTGTGTCATGGGCGTCTCCTCGTCGTGACGATGATGCGTGGTGTGCGATACCGCTACAGTATACGGTGCGCGGCTGTGATTATGCTGTAGCTTCGCGTTTTTTCAACGTTTATATCGTTGCAGTGATTCTCGCTGCAACGATGGAGAGATGCGTATCGCATCGTTGAACATCACGAGTGCGTGGTATAATAGTACAACGTTATATCCATCATTGTTCCACCTCGCAGACGGGAGAGCGCCATGGAAGCGCAACCAACCGACCCCTACGGCTACCTGCTCGTCCACTTCCTCGAAGACCCGGACGGCTACGCCGAACGCATCTACATGGATCTGTCGGACGGCGACAATCCGCATCGTTGGATCCCCCTGAACGGCGGCGAGCCGCTCCTGACCTCCACCATCGGCACCACCGGCGTGCGCGACCCGCACATCACCCGCAACCCGGAGACCGGCGTGTGGACCATCGTCGCCACCGACCTGCGCGTCTTCGGCGGCGCCGAAGGCCTCAGCGGACGCGAGATGTCGTCTTGGCACCACTGGACGCGGCACGGCAGCACCAATCTCATGGTCTGGCAGTCGGACGACCTGATCCACTGGACCGGCCCGCATACGCTCGACGTGGCCCGCCGCCCCGACGGTTCGCGGCTGGAACTCGGCATGGCCTGGGCCTGCGAGAGCCTGTGGGTGCCGGACTACTATCCTGAGGGGCATGACGGCGGCCGCGGCGCCTTCGTCATCTACTGGTCGAGCACCGTCTTCCCCGACGACGACCGCGACCACACCACCGCCGACGTGCGCCCGAAGGTGCTGTGGGGCGTGACCCGCGACTTCACGCAGGACACCTACGAGTACGGCGGCGTGTTCATCGACACCGGCGGCGACTCGATCGACACGACGATGATCCAGCGTCCGCTGCCCGACGGCGGACGGCGGACCTACCGCATCACCAAGGACAACGCGTTCGGCAACGGCATCTGGATGGATTCGACCGACGCCCCGCGCTGGTGGGAGCCGGGGACGCCGTGGACGACCGTGCAGACCCGCATCGGCGCGGAGTACGCGGTCGGCGGCGACCCGGGCGGCGTCGAGGGGCCGGCCGTGTTCGCTTCGCACAGTGCCGACGAATGGTACCTGTTCGTCGACGTGATCCCGGAGATCGGATACCGGCCGCTGGTCACGGACGATCTGGACGCCGGTTGGCGACCGTTGCAGGCGGAGGACTACTACCTCTCGCCGCACACCAAGCATGGCGGCGTGATCGGCCTGACCCGCGCCGACTACGAGCGGGTCAGGGATGCGTTGCTCTGATACCGGACTCTGACACAATGAGGCGG
>NZ_DGVO01000004.1:0-3916 GCF_002394995.1 Bifidobacterium sp. UBA4282 | reverse complement strand
AGGATGGCCCCGCCTCATCATATGTCGGTATGGACGCGGGAATTGTACTGGCACAGCCTCTGATATGCAGGTGCCATATCAGCGTCGGTTACGGTACATGGCGACAACCGACAGCGCCTACTATGGTTGTTCGGAATCGTTGTTCGTGCCGTTTCCCTCGCCTTCGGATCCGTCCGATTCATCGGTAGAACCCGACCCGTCTGATGGCGTCTCCGGGTTTTGGCCCTGCTGCTCCTGCTGTTGCTGCTCCTGTTGCTGCTGCAGCTCCTGCTGGCGCCGCGCCTCCTCCTCGGCTTGACGCTGGGCCTCTTCCTCGGCCTGGCGCTGGGCCTCTTCCTCGGCCTTCCGCTGCGCCTCCTGCATCTGCTGCAGGGTCTGGGATCCCAGGCCCCACGAACCGTCGGAGCCACCGACCTTGCCGTGGTCCACCGCGTTCGGGAAGGTCTCGTTGTCGGTGCCGGCCAGCGCCTGTGTCATGTACTGCGTGAACAGGTGCACCGGGTAGTCGCTGCCGCCGCTCCATCCGCCGAATGCGGGGACCTCCTGCGGGTTGCCGTTCGCATCCGGGTACCACATGGCGAACACGCTGACCACGGACGGGGTGAACCCGACGGCGCTGGCCGCGTAGGAGTCGTTGGCGGTGCCGGTCTTCATGGCCAGGTTATGCCCGACGGCCAGGGCCTCGGTGGCGGTGCCGTTCTGCACGGTGCCGGTCATCGCCTTGGTGACCAGCGCGGTGTCGTTCGCGTCGAACACCTGCGTGGTGTCGGTCGGCGCCTTGTAGATGTCCTCGCCGTCGGTGTTCTTGACGGAGGACACGATGTGGATGTTCGGACGGTTGCCCTGGTTGGCGATGGTGGCGTACATGCGCGCCACATCCTTGGTGGTCAGGGCGTTGTTGCCCAGAACCGTGAAGGGGTTGGTGCCGTCCAACGCGTCGCTTTCGGCGCCCGCCTCCTTGGCTATCTCGGCGATGCGCTGGGTGCCGAGCTTGGCCTGCACATCCATGTAGACGGTGTTCAGCGATTGCGCCGTGGCCGTGTACAGGTTCACGTTGCCGTAGCTCATATTGCCGAAGTTGCCGACCGGGTCGGCGATGCCGTCGAACTTGCGCGGCGAGTTGCCGTTGAACACGGTGTCCAGGTTCACGCCCTCCTGGATGGCGCCCAGCAGCGCCATCGGCTTCATGGTGGAGCCGATCTCATACACCGACTGCGTGGCCTGGTTGAGCTGCTTGGTCAGGTAGTCCTCGCCCGCGTATACGGAGATGATCGACCCGTCCTTGGCGTTGACGGAGATGGCGCCGAACTCCATACCGTCGGGGATGACGCCCTGCATGCCGTTCTGCGCGGGGCTGACCACCGAGTACATGAGATCCTGCTTGGATTTGTCGATGGTGGTGACGATGGCGTAGCCGCCGGTGTCCAACTGTTCGGCGCTGAACGTGCCGCCGTTGGTCAGCTCGTCGCGCACCATTTGCAACAGGTAGCCGTTCGCCCCCTGATAGGAGTTCTGTTGCGTGTACTCGATGGTCTGCGGGAACTGGGCCTCCTGCTGCTCCTGCGCGGTGATGTAGCCGTCCTCCTGCATGATGCGCAGCACGCGGGTGAATCGGGCCTGCGCCTGTTCGGGGTCGACGGCTGGATCCCAGGACGACGGGGAGGGGATGATGCCGGCGAGCATGGCCGCCTCGGATACGGTCAGGTCCTTGGCTTCCTTGCCGAAGTAGGCCTTGGCCGCGGCCTGGATGCCATAGGTGCCGCGTCCCAGATAGATGGTGTTCATGTAGTTGCACAGGACCTGGTCCTTGTCCTGCGCCTGCGCGATCTTGAGGGCCAGGATGGCCTCGCGCGCCTTGCCGAGATATGAGGTGGTCTCGCCGAGATAATAGCGCTCGGCGTACTGCTGAGTGATGGTCGAACCGCCCTGCCTGGATCCGGTGGTCAGGTTGTTCCAGAACGCGCGGGCGATGCCGACGAGGTCGATGCCGCGGTTGGTGTAGAACGACCGGTCCTCGGAGGCCACGACGGCCTGCCCCACATAGTCGGGCAGGACCGAGCAGTCGATGATCTCACGGTTCTGCTCCGAGAACGTGCCGATGGGGGTGGTGCCGTCGGCGTAGTACACCGTGGTGTTCTCCGCCACGGCGATCGATTCCGGCTGGGGGATCTCGGTGGTGGCGTACAGATACGCGAACGCGCCGATGCCGAGCGCCAGCAGGGCGCCGATGATGCCCAGCACCCATTTGAGGATGAGGTGCTTGCTTTTGCCCTTCGGCTTCGGGCCCTTCGAGCCGTGCGAACGGTGGATGCCGCCGCCGAAATGGCGTGCGGCCGGCGTGCGTTTGGCGGTACGAGTCTGTGAAACCATGAAGTCCAAGGTAGTAGCCGCCCCTGAGAATCCGCGGCGCTGGAAGCGAAAAACGGCTTATGGACGCGGTTTTTCCGCCGAACCCTCACAAATGGGCGGATGGTTGCGGGCTGGCCAAAATCACTTCATGCTGTCTGGGAAAATGGTGGGAATCCGAAATGCTGCGCCACGTCGGTGCGGTGGCTGGGTAAGCTAGGACGGTGATATTGGCAATCGCACTATCAAGTGGACAGAGAGGTTTTGGATGAGCATTCGTGTGGCTATCGCCGGCGTGGGCAACTGCGCCTCGTCGTTGGTGCAGGGCGTCGAATACTACAAGGACACGGCCGACGATGAGAAGATCCCCGGTCTGATGCACAACAACTTCGGCGGGTACCGCGTGCGCGACATCGAGTTCGTCACCGCGTTCGACGTCGATGCGCTCAAGGTGGGCAAGGACCTGTCCGAGGCGATCTTCGCCTCGCAGAACAACACGATCAAGTTCTCCGATGTGCCGGATCTGGGCGTGGAGGTGCTGCGCGGCCCGACCTATGACGGTCTGGGCGAGTACTACCGCCAGATGATCGACGAGTCGGACGCCGAGCCGGTCGACGTGGCCGCGGTGCTGCGTGAGAAGCAGGTCGACGTGCTCGTCTCGTATCTGCCGGTCGGCTCCGAGCAGGCCGATAAGGCGTACGCCCAGGCCGCGATGGATGCGGGCTGCGCGTTCGTCAACTGCCTGCCGGTGTTCATCGCCTCCGACCCGGAGTGGGCGCAGAAGTTCCGCGACGCGGGCGTGCCGATCGTCGGCGACGACATCAAGAGCCAGGTCGGCGCCACGATCACCCACCGCGTGATGGCCCGTCTGTTCGAGGACCGCGGCGTGCGCCTGGACCGCACCTACCAGCTCAATGTGGGCGGCAACATGGACTTCATGAACATGCTGCAGCGCTCGCGGCTGGAGTCCAAGAAGATCTCGAAGACCCGCGCCGTCACCTCCGTGGTGCCGCATGAGATGGACGAGCACAATGTCCATATCGGCCCGTCGGATTATGTGGCGTGGCTGGACGACCGCAAGTTCGCCTTCGTGCGTCTGGAAGGCACCACGTTCGGCGATGTGCCGCTGAACCTGGAATACAAGCTGGAGGTGTGGGATTCCCCGAACTCCGCGGGCATCGTCATCGACGCCGTGCGCGCCGCCAAGATCGCGCTCGACCGTGGTCTGGCCGGCCCGGTGCTGGCGCCGAGCTCGTACTTCATGAAGTCCCCGGCCGTGCAGCATGAGGATAACGAGGCGCGCGAGCTGGTCGAGCGGTTCATCGCCGGCGAGGTGGAGGCCGACGAGGCCCAGCTGGACGCCGACGTGGCCGCCGCCAAGGCCGCAGGCAAGGACGTCTGGCGCGCCTGATCCGATAGCGGCCACTAGCATGTGACGCCTGCCGGGATGGTGTCCTCGGCAGGCGTCACGTCATATTGGTCCTGTTGAAAAGGTTGCGGGAATGGCCAGGTTTACGCACCATATTCAACAGTTGAGCCCGTTGCCTACTTGGTGAGCATGGGGTGGATT
>NZ_DGVO01000050.1:294-9349 GCF_002394995.1 Bifidobacterium sp. UBA4282 | reverse complement strand
ATCCAGGAACAGCATGCCGCGGCCGGTGTAGCGCTTGGCCAGCGAAACGACGAGTCGCAGGTTGGCCTCCAGCAGGTGGTCCTTGGCCTTCTTGCCGTCATTGGCGGCCCACTTGAGCTCGCGGCGGCGCTTGAAGTCCAGCTGGTCGCCCTCGGTGTCCAGCAGATGCTGCGCGTACAGACCCGCCTCGATGCGCTCGGACAGGTCCACCTCCTGCTCGGCGTTCAGCAGGCTGACACGGCCGATCTGCTTCAGGTAGTCCTTGACCGGATCGGCGGTGGCGCCGGCGGCGACCACACGGCGCTTCGGGTTGCCGGACGGGGCCAGGTTGTCATCGTCGTCGTCATCGCGGACCACGAACGCGCCCTTCTCCTTGGGCTCCTCGGGCTTGTTCGGGTGCTCGTCCTCGTCCTCTTCGGGCTCCGGCTCGGATTCCTCGTCCAGGTCGTCGTCGTCATCCTGCACCGCATCGGGATCCTCAAGATCCTCGTCGATGTGCTCCAGGTCGTCGTCCACGACCTCGGAGTCCTCATCGTCCAGCATCTCCTCGTCCTTGCCCAGATCCTCGGCGGGTTCCGGCGCACTGCTCTTCTTGGCCGTGGTCTTGCGCGACGACTTCTCGACTTTGGCCGCGGAGGCCTTACCGGAACCAGCCGCGGCCTTGGCGGTGGTCTTCTTCGAAGCGCTCTTGCGCGCGGTGGCGGTCTTCGCCGTCGACGAGGCCTTGGCAGTCCGTTCGTCCTGCTCCGGCTCGGTCGTCGTTTTCTTCGTGGCCAAACTCATCCTCCTGCAGGTTCCTGCCCGAAGCGCTATAGCATACAGGCGCACTTCTGGCAAGGGCAAATCGTCAACTATTGGAGTTAACCATCCGCCAAGGACGATTATTCCCGTTCCGCCACAGTTCAATCAGAACCGTCCGGCCGCATCAGCGCAACCATACCGGGTATATGCCCCGCCGCATCGCGCCGAGCACGATCGCCGCCAGCGAACACCGCTCATCGATGGCCAGCGCCTCCAGCGCGTATTCCACCGCCTCATCCTTCCCCAGCCACCACAGCACGTAGGCCATGATGGTCAGCGGCTGCACCCGATAGCGTTCCGGCACGATGCCGGCCATATCCTTGAGCGCGCCGACGGCGGCACGGCACCGCGCCTCATCCAATCCCCCATGCTCGTCCGTGAACGCGGCGGTCAGCAGCCGCCCCATGCGCGCGCAGACCTCCGGCGCATGCGGCCGCGACGCGAAATCCATCAGCACGGCCTTCCTGGCACCGTCCGCCCCGCCCGCAATCGACACGATCAGGGCGTCGCGGACGGCCAGCGTCTGATCCATCCCCACCGCCAGCGCCAGCATCGAGGTCCGTGCCAGCGGCTTGCCCTCGTGCAGCATGGCCAGCCAGTCGTCGAACGGTTCATCGACCCACGCGGCGTCGGCCACGTGCGGCCCGCGTTCCCGCCTGTCCTCGCGCAGCTGCGTCCCCAACCGTCGCACCGTGTCCGCGATGCGGTCGCGCCGCGCATCGGCACGATCCGCACAGTGTTGCTCCGTCGTCATGGTCACCCCCGTCATCGTCGCCGCCGTTGCCCCACGCACCGGCTACGCCATATGGCGCGTCTCCAGTATCGATGATGCGGATGTGTCCCCGCCACCTGGACGGTCCGATGTGGTCGAAGGCTCGGCGAATGTGGTCGAACGCTACGCATCCGGTTGTCTTGTCTGACTGCTGCGGATACCCTCATAGGTATGAGCACGACCGCAACGCTGGATACCGTCGAAACCCGCATCGCCGACCTGGTAAGCACCTTTGTCCGTCTACCCCAGGGCGTCCGGCTCGACGAGTCCTGTGAACCCATCCTGCAGGCGACGACGCATCAGGCGGTGACCTCCAGCGAAGGCGGCAAACGGCTGCGCGCACTACTGGCGCTGGACGCCTACCGCGCGCTGGGAGGGGACGCCGGGCGGGAGCGCCGGGATGCGATGCTCGACCTGTCCTGCGCGATCGAGGTGTTCCAGACCGCCGCGCTGGTGCACGACGACATCATCGACGACGCCGATCTGCGGCGCGGCAAACCGGCCGCGCACAAGGCGCTGGCCGGACCGGACCACGATGCGGCGCTGGGCGTGGGGCTCGGCATCATGCTGGGCGATCTGCTGGCGACCGCCAGCGTGGACATCGCCAACGACGCCGCGCACCGTCTGCCGAGCGCCGACGCCATCAACCGCGCGTTCCTCACGATGCATCGCGAGGTGGAGATCGGGCAGGTGCTCGATCTGGCCGCCGTGCACTGCCCGATGGCCGACCCGGCACGGCTCGCGCGCACCTCGTTGGATGTGTTCCGCTGGAAGACGGCCAGCTACACCACCATCGCACCATTGGAACTGGCGATGCTCGCCGCCGGGTATCCGCCGGAGCAGGCCCGGTCGTGCGCGCTGGCCGTGGGCGAACCGTTGGGGTTGGCGTTCCAGCTGACCGACGACCTGATCGACGTCATCGGTTCGAGCTCCGCCACCGGCAAGCCGGTGGGCGGCGACATCCGCGAGGGCAAGCGCACCGTGCTGCTCGCCGATGCGCTGGCCGGGGCGACCGACGAACAGCGCGGCGAACTCATCGCCGTCTTCGAGGCCGATGCCCGCACCGAGGCGCAGACCGCCCGCGTCATCGACCTGTTCCATCACACCGGTGCCATCGAACGTTCGCGGCGGCGCATCGAGGAGCTGTGGCGACGCAGCCTGGACGCCATCGCGCATATGCCGGCGGACGATGACGCGCGCCGCACCCTGACCGCGGCTTGTGCCCGTTTCGTGCCATCCGTGCATTACACGCCCCGTGAGCCCGGCAGCATGTAGACTTTTAACCAGACCGTTCCCAACACCAAGGATTGCTTGCACCGCCATGACTGAAGCCGCGAATGTCCCCGATGGACTTGTGATCGAGGGACGATACCGTATTGTCCGCCGCATCGCCGAAGGCGGCATGGCCACGGTCTACCAGGCCACGGACGAGCGGCTGGATCGCACGGTGGCCATCAAGATCATGCATACCCAGCTGGCGCAGGGCCCCCACCGCGAGCAGTTCGTCGAACGGTTCCGGCGCGAGGCCAAGTCCGCCGCGGCCATCGCCAACCCCCACATCGTGCAGGTGTACGACACCGGCGAGTACAACGGGCTGGACTATCTGGTCATGGAGTACGTCCACGGCGTGAACCTGCGTCATGAGATGAACACGCAGCGCACCTTCACGGTGCGCGAGACGCTGCGCATCCTGTCCGAGACGTTGGACGGCCTGTCCGCCGCGCACCGCATCGGCGTGGTGCACCGCGACATCAAGCCGGAGAACATCCTGCTCAACGACCGCGGCCGCGTGCAGATCACCGACTTCGGACTGGCCAAGGCCGCCTCGCAGGCCACGCTGTCCACCACCAACATGCTGCTCGGCACGGCCGCCTACCTGGCGCCGGAGATGATCGAGCACAACCAGGCCACGCCGCAGGGCGACCTGTACTCGGTCGGCATCACCGCCTGGGAGATGCTCGCCGGTTTCGTGCCGTTCCAGTCCGACAACCCGGTCACACTCGTGTTCAAGCATGTGCATGAGGACGTGCCCTCGGTGGCGGAACCCTGCCCGGGCATCGACCCGTCGATTGCGGCGTTCATCGCCCATCTGACGGCCAGGGCCGTGGACGCGCGCCCGGCGGACGCATCCGAGGCGATGCGGGAGCTGCGCGAGCTGACCGCGCACCTGCCCATGACCGCATGGCAGTACCGCAAGCCGACCGAGGTCCCAGCGCCCGCGGCGACCACCGCCCTGCCGCCGCTGCCGCCTGTCGCCGCCGATCCGCTGACGTCCGCGCCTGCGGACGCCTCAGCGCATGCCGACACCCCTGTGGCCGCAGACGCGCCTTCGGCCGTCACCGCAGCCATCCAGGCACAGCAGACGACCGCGATGCCGCAGCCACCCGCCGCGCCTGCCGACGGCACCGCCACCGCAGCCTTCGCCCCCGACGCCACGCAGGCCATCGCCCAGCCGGATGCCGTTCACGCCACGTCCGCCGGCATCGCCTCCACGCAGGTCATCGGCGCCGTCGATGCGCCGGAGGCAACGCCGGATGCGGCCCCCGCCGCGGACGAACAGCCGAAGGCCCACACATCACGCCGCAGGACCGCCGTCATCGTCACCGTCGTCGTGCTGCTCATTGCCGCCATCGGTGGCGGCGGCTTCGCCTGGTGGTATTTCCGCGGCCCCGGCAGCTATTGGACGCTCCCCCAGCCGAACGACATCACCTGCACGGAGGGACGGGACTGCCCCATCACCGACGCCGATTGGGATGATTACCGCAGCGCACTCACCGTTGCGGACATTCCGTACACCACCACCGAGGACTTCAGCGATACGGTGGCCGAGGGTGACATCATCTCGGTCCATCTGACGGCCGACCGCTCAGCCAGGCCGCTGAACGTGGGCGACCATGTCAGCAGGCGGGACGGCAGCCAGATCACCGTCACGGTATCCAAGGGCGTCCGTCAGGCCACGATCCCCGAGGACATCCTCGACCCGGATTCCGCCAACGCCAAGGATCCGTTGCAGGCGCTGAAGGATGCTGGATTCGACAACGTGGTTCATGACGAGGACAACGACCAGTACTCGGAGACGCTGGCGGCGGGCGTGGCGCTGACCATCAGCCCCGACCCGGGCACCACGCTGGATCATAACGCCGAGGTGACCGTGACCCTGTCCAAGGGGCCCGCGCCGGTTCAGATGCCCACCGTGGAGGGGCTGACGCGCGACCAGATGAACGAGGCCCTCACCGAGCTGAAGCTGACGGCGAACGTGACCGAGGAGTTCAGTGACTCGGTGCCCTCCGGTCAGGTCATCTCCGCCTCCGTGGAGCCCGGTGCCGAACTGCACTGGGGCGACAGGGTGGATGTGGTCGTTTCCAAGGGTCCCGAGACCGCGGCCGTGCCCTCGGGCCTGGTCGGCAAGCAGGAGAGCGAGGTGACCAAGACCCTGCAGGGCCTGGGGTTCAAGGTGGAGACCAACCGCATCCTCGGCGGCCTGTTCGGTACGGTGCGTGACGTGCAGTACAACGGCGAATCCATCAGCGATGGCGCCAACGTGCGGCTGCGTGACGCGGATGGCAACGCCTCCGTCATCACGCTCACCGTCGTGTGAAGAAGTGGCCTACTTCGACGCGGCCTGCGCGGCTTGTGCGGCGGCCTGCTCCTTCAGGCGCTTCTTGACCGTCTGCGCGTATTCGTCCACGTATTCCTGACCGCTCATGGACTGGATGGCGCGGGTGACCTGATCGGTCAGCGCGCGCAGGTCGTCATGGGTGACGTCCTCAGCGTCCTTGCGCTCCACGGGGATCGGCGCGCCATAGATCACCTGCGTCTTGCCCTTCTTCGGCACCACGGTGCCGACCGGCTGCAACGTGTCCGAACCGATGATGGCCACCGGAACGATCGGGCATCCGGTTTCCAGCGCCAGCTTGGCCACGCCGGTATGTCCCTTGTACAGGCGGCCGTCGGGGCTGCGCGTGCCCTCGATGTGGATGCCGAACAGATGGCCGTCCTCCAGGATCTCCCGCGCATGGTTCAGCGCGCCGAGCGACTTGGAGCCGCCGGAACGGTCGACCGGGAACACGCCGACGGAGGTGAACCACCACTTCTTGAACCTGCCCTTGATGCCCTTGCCCTCGAAGTATTCGGCCTTGCCCATGAAGTGGATCATGCGCGGGCAGGTGATCGGCAGCAGCGCGTCGTCGATGACGGCCAGATGGTTCGCGGCGATGATGGCGCCGCCGTGCTTGGGGATGTTCTGCAGACCCTTGACCGTGGGGCCGAGGCGGCGACGGGCGATCCAACCGAACCCTTTGACGAAGAACCAGTACAGCATCGTGGATTTCCTCCTCGTGAACTCCGTGGGCGCGGCATGGCGTCACACTTGGTTAGAGTGGTGTCTATGACTGAGCACAACAATAGCAACGCGGACGGCGAGCGTCCAAACCCCACGCCGAACAACGGCGATCCGGGGTCCGCCGACTTCGACGCCGCGTGGGCGCAGTTCGCCGCCGAGCACGCCGAAGACCTCAATGACGTGGAGCGTTCGCGCAACGCCAAGCGGTTCGAGAAGCACGCGCAGCGCAAGGAGAAGGAGGCGCTGCTCTCGGTCGATGATCTGGACCCGGACGCCTTCGCCGGCGGCGCCGGCCGCGGCCCCCGCGATTTCACCGGCTCCAGCTGGCTGGACACCGACGACGTGATGGACCGCTACGGCGATCCGTTCACCCCGCCGAACCCCGATCTGGGGCCGGTGAACAAGTCCAAGCTCGTGTTCTGGATCCTGCTGGTCGTGGGCGTCATCGGCGTCATCGGCTCGGTGTTCCTACCTTCGATGGCGGCCGTGCTGGGCACGGTCTTCGGCACCTGTGCACTGATCGGCGCGGCCGGCCTGATCGTGCGGCACAAGGGCCATAACGAGACCAAAACCGACTACTTCGACGACGGGGCACGGGTATAGTGGTTCGCACTACCTTGGCGGCTCAATCATGGACCGGCGGATTTCCGCCAGTCGGAAATTGAACCCCGAGGTAGTGCGAACCACCGGTCTCAGGCCTTCGACCTGGCGACCTCGATCCAGCGGTGCAGCAGGTCGTTCGCGGCACCGGAATCGACGGCGGCCTCGGCCATCGCATAGGCATCGCGGAAGCGCTGCGCCAATGCGGCGTCCGGATCGGGCAGCCGGTGGGCGTCGGCTACGATGGCCGAGGCCGCGTTCAGCAGGGCCGTCGAGCGGAACGGCACCGGCCTGCCGGCCAGGAAGTCCAGCATCGCCTGCGCGTTGATGGCGGGTTCTCCGCCGCGCAGGTCGTCCAACGTCACCGGATCAAGCCCCAGCTCCGCCGTCGGGTCGAACTCGGTCTCATGCACCTTGCCGTCGCGGATCTCCCAGACGCTCACCGGTCCGGTCGGCGCCAGCTCGTCCAGTCCCTCATGCGAGGTGTAGACCATGCCGGTCTGCCCGCGCGAGGCATACACCTCGGCCATCATCGGGCTGACGGCCCGGTTGGCGCAGCCGATGGCCACATGGTTCGGGTTGGCCGGATTCGTCAGCGGACCCAGCACGTTGAACACGCAGGGCACGCCCAGGGCGGAACGCACCGGGCCGACGAACCGCATGGCCGGGTGGAACACCTTGGCGAACGCAAACGTGATGCCCACTTCGTCGCCGATCTCGGCCACGGCCTGCGGGCTCAGATCCAGCGGCAGTTCCAACGCCTCCAAGCAGTCCGCGGCACCGCATTTGGACGATGCGGCGCGGTTGCCGTGCTTGACGATCTTCACGCCGGCGGCCGCGGCCACCACCGAACCCATCGTGGACAGGTTCACAGTCGCGGCACCGTCACCGCCGGTGCCGACCATATCGGTCGTCTCCCCGGAGACGGCCAGCGGCACGGCGTGCGAGACCATCGCGTCCGCGGCGCCGCGCACCTCCTCGGCGGTCAGCCCCAGCAGCTGCTGCGCGGCGAGGACGGCACCCACCGCCGCAGGATTGGCGTTGCCCTTCATCAGATCGTCCACGAACCACCACGCCTCCCCCGCGCTCAGGTGATTGCCGGCAACCAGCTTGGTGAGGATCGATTTCCATGTGATCTCAGCCATCATGCCCTCCTTGAAGCACGCTCGTGATGGTGTAGTGACGCGGCTCATTGTATCGAGGGCATGTTGTCGGACGGACGCGATGTCCGCATCACGGATGGTCTGCACGCATGCCGAGGCGCCAAACGAAGGCGCCCGCCGGATGCTCTCCGGCGGGCGCCTCTCATTCGTCAGTGCGAACCACTACTCGTTCTGGCCGTGGCACATCTTGTACTTACGGTTCGAACCGCACGGGCACTGCGCGTTCTTCGGCGTGCCCGGGAACGTGCGGCCATCGGACCACGGGGTGTGCAGCTCCTCACTCTTGGGGCGCTTGGAGGCCGGCACCTTGCCTTCGGCGTGGCTGATCGGCGCGGGGCCCACGATCACCGGGTTGCCGTCCGCGTCACGGGTCACCTGATCCTCGGACGCCTTCTCCTCGGCCAGCTCGTCGATGGTCTCGGCTTCGGCCTCGTCATCGGTCTCCGGCTCGGCCGGGCCGGTGGCCACGGTCTGGTCCTCGGCGGCATCGGCGGACTCGGTATCGATGCCCATCTGCGCCTCGGCGGCGTCCACGGCGGCATCCTCGTCCTGCTCAGACTGCAGATCCTGGGTCATGGCTACGCGGTCGATGTCCACATGGAACAGCAGCTGGATGCTCTCCTCCTTGATGGCCTCGATCATCGAGTTGTACATCTGGTAGCCCTCGCGCTGGTATTCGACCAGCGGATCGCGCTGGCCCATGCCACGCAGGCCGATGCCGTCCTTGAGGTAGTCCATCTCGTACAGGTGCTCGCGCCACTTGCGGTCGAGCACGGCGAGTACCACGCGGCGCTCCAGCTGGCGCAGGCCCTCCTCGCCGAGCTTGTCCTCAATCGCGCCGTACTGATCCTTAGCATCGGCCACGAGCACGTCGCGCACGGCGTCGACGGCCTTCTCACCCTTGAGCTTGCCGGCGGCCTCACGGGCGTCGTCCTCGCTCACGGACACCGGGTAGATGGTGTTCAGCGCCTTGAACAGGCCCTCCCAATCCCAGTCAGCGGGCTTGTCCGAACCCTTGTTGGCGCCGCGCACGTAGCTGCCGATGGTATCGGCGGTGAAGCGCTCGATATCCTCATGGATATCCTCGCCCTTGAGCACGGCCTGACGCTCCGCGTAGATGACGCTGCGCTGCTTGTTCATCACATCGTCATACTTGAGCACGTTCTTACGGATCTCGAAGTTGCGCGACTCGACGGACTTCTGCGCGGTGCGCACGCCCTTGGACACGCTCTTGGACTCGATCGGCTCGCCCTCGGGCAGGCCCTTGGCCATCACACGCGCCACAAGCTGCGTGTTGAACAGACGCATGAGGTCGTCCTCAAGGCTCAGGTAGAAACGGGACTCGCCCGGGTCTCCCTGACGGCCGGAACGGCCGCG
>NZ_DGVO01000050.1:0-209 GCF_002394995.1 Bifidobacterium sp. UBA4282 | reverse complement strand
CGGGACTCATGGCGCTCGGTGCCGAGCACATACAGACCACCGAGCCCGACGACCTCCTCGTGCTCGTCCTTGACCTGCTCCTTGACCTCGGCCAGGGTGCCCGGCCAGCGCTTCTCATACTCCTCCGGGGTGTCATCCGGGGAGTAGCCCTCGGCCTTGAGCTTGGCGTCGGCCAGGAACTCCACGTTGCCGCCCAGCATGATGTCGGT